>JBKOZB010000234.1:0-2046 GCA_046744225.1 Planctomycetota bacterium
CTCCTTATTGGGGAAGACGCCGCGAACGCGAAGGGTGCCCGTGGTCGAGTCGAGGCGGTTGTCCGTGAAGTCCAGGCGGCCGACGTGCGGATAGCCTTTGTCGATCCGGGTGCCGAGGTAGACCGGCACGGTCGTGTCCCGGTACGATTGGAACCTCGGGTTCGCGTCGAGGATGCCGCGCAGCTCGCTCCACTGCTGAGCGTCCAGTTTGGACTCCAGCAGCTCGCGCAATCGACTCCGTTTGCTCTCGGCGAGCGGCGACCCGAGAATCCCGACCGCCTGGCGTACCGTCTCCTCGTCCAGCTTCCGCTGGCGCAGGTAATCGGCGGCCTTGCTGATGCCGCTGTCGCTGACCTCCTCGCGGATCATTTGCCGGACGCGCAACGTGGTCTGCTCATCGGCGTCGAAGTAGGCATAGATCGGGTCCATGCTGACGATGGTGGTCAGCGTGGTCTGGTCCGCCGTCACCAGGTTGCCTGCCTGGATGTTGCTCCGGCTGATTTGACCGCTGATCGGGGCGTACACCCTGCAGAAGCCAAGGTTCAGCTCGTCCCGCTCCAGGTCGGCCTTGTTGGAGATGAGCTGGGCGGAGGCCTGATGCTTCTTGGCAGCTCGCGTGTCGTACTCCTCGCTGCTGATGCCCCCGCTCGGCAGCAGCTTGCGACCGCGTTCGAAGTCGGCATCGGCCAGCTCCACGGACGCCTGGGCGTTGGCGACCGCCCCCTTGGCGGCCTTCACGACGGCCTCGTAGGTCCGCGGGTCAATCTCGTAGAGGAGTTGGCCCGCCTTGACCTCGTCGCCGTCTGCGAACAGCACCTTCTCCAGGTAGCCGGTCGCGCGCGCCTTGATGTCCACGATGGGGATGGCGGCGGTTCGCCCGGTGAACTCCTCGTAGGCCAGGGCCTTGCCTGGCTTCAGCTGAGCCACAGAGACAACCAGAGGGGCCTCCTCGACGGCAGGCTTGTTACTGTGACAGCCGGCCAGCACCATTAGCCCCATCAGCCCCACGCTGCTCGGCAAGAGGAACTTCATGACGTCTTCTCCTGTTGGTCAGCCCCGGGGTCATCTCTCTCTTAGTTTAGTGGAGTGCGGCAGCGCTTTGCTCCGCCGCTTTGAGTTGACCTTTCCGCCCTTTTCATTTCGACGAACCCCACGAGTCAGCCCGCCTCGCCGCCCAGCGTTCGGTCGAGGGTGAAGGCGGCGCTGATGAGGGCCAGGTGGGTAAACGCCTGCGGGAAGTTCCCCAGCGCCTCGCCGCTCGGCCCCGTCTGCCCGGCGTACAGGCCCAGGTGGTCCGCGGAGACGGCATCGGTGAGTTCGGCCGCAAAGTCCTCGAGCCGGACGCCCCGGTCCCGCGCAGCGTCGTGGATGTCGTATGTCCCGGCTGGTCTTGGACCCCAGGGCCAGGACCAGCTGGTCGTAGGCCAGTTCGCCACGCTTCCCGGGGGACGCCAGGCGGACCACGCGCCGGTCCAGGTCGATGCCCTGGACGGTGGCCTCGACGAACCGGGTGGTGCGCAAGAAGGCGCGGACGGGGAAGGAGCAGGAGCGCAGGTCCAGGGCGCCCGAGAAGGCCTCGAACAGCAGGGACGTCATGAGCAGGAAGTTGTGCCGGCTCACCAGAACGATCTCAACGTCCGGCCGCCGCCGGTAGAGTCCTTCCAGGTGGCGGGCCGTGTCAACTCCCCCAAAGCCGCCTCCGAGGATCAGAATGCGTTTCTTCGATGCGGAAGCGTCCATTGGGTCCCCTCACCATCGTCCGAATTATTACTGATCGCTGCGCAAATAAGGTCAAGTTGCTGGAGCACTGCGTCCCTGAAAAACCAGCGAGTGTCAACCCCGTGTCTTGATCTTTCTTGCGCAGAGATCCGTAAGCGTGGCGGCGTGACACCGGCCCGCGGTATTAGCCCGTCACTTCGGGGCGCCCGCAGTCGGGAACGGGAGTCTGGGTGATCTCGGCCACGACGGCTTTCGTCAGGCAGTCGGCGGCAACGAACTCGGCCCCTTGGCGGTGCATGGCCGTCAGGCAGGCCTGGCCCGCGGCGT
>JBKOZB010000186.1:0-4020 GCA_046744225.1 Planctomycetota bacterium
CGGCTGGCCCGCCCTCCGCCGCCCCCCCTGGTGCGCCCAAGCCCGTGGTCAAACACCCCACCGGACACCAGCACTCTGCCGGCCAGCGGTTCACTGTCGAATAGCGTCTACTCTATTCAGCACAGGTGATGGCTCCCGGAAACCCCGGTTTTTCCGGAGGCCCGGGTTGGTGATTCAGTGGGACCCTATTTGTCGTGATCCTCGGGCGAGTCAGCCGCGCCGGGCTTCCGATCGCAGCGGAGCAAAAACCAACGATCTTACGGGGCAACCCGAACTCACGAACGACGGTGATCGAGAAATCCCAGGCCCTTCGGGAGAAACTCTGCGATTCTCACGGTTCTTGCTTTTCGAGAACCGTTCTCGAAGGGGTCTTCTCGAATCAGACCGTCAGGGATGTGTTTCGAGAAGACCGGATGCGGGGGATTCCGGACCCCAACCCAAGTTCGTTGATTTTTTGCTCCGCTGCGATCGCAACCCCGATCGCAGACGATTACCCCCTCCGCCTTCGCTCAGATGATGTCGCAGTGCCGCCGAGTCGCCGAGGCCGTCGACCGGACGATCTCACGACGATCAGGGTTCCTGCGCCTTCCGGACGAGTTCGTCCACCCGATCGACGTAGGCGGCCATGTCCGCCTTGCGCTCCAGGCCGCCGGCCGACATCGAACGGACGTTCCCATACACGGCCCGCCCCGGCCAGGGGCGGTCGTGCAGGCCGAAGATCCAAGCGATGTTGGCGTACGAGGCGGGGTCCCGGCCGTCGAGGAAGTATCTGTTGTTGAGATCCAGGGCGACCCGGTAGGCCGACTCCGGCGTCCGGCCCCACTCGAGGATCTTCTTGCCCCAGTACATGCGCATGCGGTTGTGCATGTAACCGGTGTGCTTCATCTCGCGCATCGCCGCGTTCCAGTAGGGGTCGCGGGTCTCGGCGGCGTCCAACTGGGTCTTGGTGTAGAGTTGGGGGCGCTCGTCGTCGCGATGCTCATCCAGGGTGGCCCGGGCCCAGCCCGGCAGGCAGGTGTAGAGGTCGTAATCCTCCGTGAAGTGGACGAAGTTGTACGCCAGCTCGCGGCGTACCACCAACTCTTCGAGGTAATTGGCCCGATCCTCCTCGTGGCTCGAGGCCTCTCGGACCTGCAGGGCAACGTAAACCGGCGAAATCTGGCCGAAGTGCAGATACTTGCTCATGTGGGAGACGCCGTCGGTCTCCGGTCGATTCCGGTGGTCGGCGTAGCCTTCGAGTTGTCGGCGGAGGAAATGCCGGAGCCGCGTCTTCGCCTCGGAGGTGCCGCCCCGGAAGAGGGGTACGGCGGGGACGCTGCGGTCCAGCTTGAGCTTGGAAAGCACCGAGTCCAGGTCGCCGAGGTCGAGCCCTTCCGCGTCCAGTCCCAGCGAGTCGCGGGCCATCGGCGTGGGGCTGAGATCCACGAGGTAATCGTCCAGATGGCGATGGATCCTGGGTCGCAGGGTGCGGGCGGCGTGTTCGGCCTTGTCGGAGGCGACCTCGACGGGCACGACGATGTCGGATTCGACTTGAACGACCTCGCCGTCGAATGAGTCGGAGACGCGACGTCGCCAGGACTTCTGGTGCCTCAGGTAGCCGCGATCGCAGACGACCAGCGACGCCCCTCGCGCCAGCCGCAGGGCGACGGCGTCCGGGCGGCCGCGGCGGACCGCCATCCGGAGGCCGCGGCGGTGCAGGGCCTGCTGGGTCTCTTGCAGGCCCTGGAGCATGAAGTGGTAGTGACGCAGGTTGGCTTCGGGATCGTCGTCCATCAGGCCGAAGCCGACCAAGAGCGGCTGATTCAGGTCGTTCGCCCGCTGGACGGCATATTCCAGGGCGTGGTTGAGCTCGGCCCGCTGGCTCTGCTGCATCCAGTAGAGGACGTGTGCGCCGTTCGCCGGGCCCCGGTCATTGAGCCGTCGGATGCGCGTTTCCTGGATGCGCGTCGTCGCGGCTGGGGCCTTCATGCCGTCACCTTCGAGCGGAGGTCGGCGAGCCCGCCGTCGACGCCGAGGATCTGCCCGGTGATCCAGCCCTGCCGCGGGTCGAGCAGCCACGCGATGGCCGAGGCGACGTCGGCCGGCTCGCCGATGCGGCCCAGGGCGTGCATGGCGGTCGAGGCCCTCAGCGTCGCCTCGTTCGACGTCAAGGCGGCGGTGAGCGGCGTGCGCACCAGCCCGGGGGCCACGCTGTTGACCCGGATCCCGCGCGCGGCATAGGTGGCCGCCGCGGAGAGCACCAGGCCGATGATCCCCGCCTTGGCGGCGGCGACGGCTTCGTGGTTGGCCAGCCCGGCCCGCGCGGCGGCCGACGACACCAGGACGATCGCGCCGCCGGAATCCTTCATCGCCCGCGCCGAGGCCCGGACCACCGCGAACGCCGAGGTCAGGTTGACGGTGAGCGTCGCGTCCCATTCCGCATCGCTGGTCAGGTGGGCCGGCTTGAGCAGCAAGGAACCCACGCAATGGGCCACGCCATCCAGTCGACCGTGCCGCTCCAGGACGCGGGCCACGCAGGCATCGACCCGGGTCGATTGCGTCGCGTCTACGGCGAACGGATGGGCCCCGAGCTCGTCCGCCAACGCTTGGAGCCTCTCGGCGTTCCGCGCGGCGACGACCAGCCGCGCCCCCCTCGCGACGAGCTGGCGGCACAAGGCGGAGCCGATCCCACCCGTGGCGCCAAGCACGAGGTAAGACGGGGGTTGCTTGAAATCAGTCGGGGTCATGCGTTTGGCCTCCAGGTCGTTGATCATCGTCGCAAGTCCGACCCCGCGACCTGACCCGGGCCCCGCTCCGGTTCGAGCAGCGCGCGGATGCGACGGGCGCGGTCGTCAAAGACGGCCTCCAGGTCGCGACGCACGCCGAGTCGGTGCAGCGCAGCCCCGAGCCAGCCCAGGGGGAGCCGATAGCGGACTTCGTCGCGGATCAGGGTCCCGCCCCGTTGCGCCTCGAAGGTGTGCGTGTGGTGCCAGAGGCGATACGGCCCCTTGAGCTGCGTGTCCACGAAGCGGTGGGGCGGCTCCCAGGCCTCGATGCGGGTCGTCCACCGCACCGGCATACCGCGCCAACGGAGCCGGTATTCGATCAGGGTGCCGGCGCCCATCACGATCGGGGCCGGTGTGATCACGGAGAAACGGAGCCACTCGGGCGTGATCGCCTCCAGATTGGTCGCGTCGCCGAAGAAGGTGAAGACCTCCGCGATGGGCCGGGCGAGCCATTGCTCCCGCTCGATGCGATAGGTTCGCGCGGCGTCCACAGGAAGTTCCTCCGACAGGACACGGACGTGTGGCCGCGCCCTCCCACAGGGGCGCGCCGCAGCTCCCCGGCGCGTGCACATCGGTCCCTCGGCCGCGCGAGGTCAGAGTCCCCGCGGCCTCGCGACGACGCGGGGACCCGAACGGGCCCACGGGCGTGTGACGCTTGAGACGGCCCGCACGATGGCAACCGGCCGGTCAGCCGAAGAGGCGTCGGGCGACCTCCTGGAGGAAACCCGGATCGACCTCGCCGGTGGGGGCCGTCAGCTGCGGCTCGGGCTCCAGGTCGGGGACCGGGCCGCCCTCGGGCGGGCCGTCGACCACCCGCAACGGGCTCCCGTCCTCGGGGTGCGTGCCGGTCCAGATCTGGGCGATCTGCCGGTAGTCCTCGGGGCTGAAGCGGTAGAGGATCCGGTGCAGCCCCTTCTCCTCGTGCTGACGCGCCTCGGGGAACCGCTTGTTGCTGATGTCGGGGATCGGCAGCAGCTTGCCCACGTCGACGCCCGTCAGCTTCTCCAGCGCCTTGGCGTAGGCGACGATATGCACCCCGCCCCGCACCAGCAGGTAGCCGACCATCGCCCGGGCGACCGGGTCGTCGACCATCTCATAGACCCGGATCTTGTTGGCCCGCGCGCCACACTCCAGGAAGAAGTTGTGCAGCAGGTCGAGCTTCAGGTTGCCGGTGGAGTAGACGTAGGCGCCGCTCCAGAACTGGCCCATCGAGTCCATCGGCAGCGCGGCCTGGCCGCTGTCGATGAAGTGATAG
>JBKOZB010000255.1:0-11083 GCA_046744225.1 Planctomycetota bacterium
TCGATGTGCAGGTCGATCAGGCGCATGGGGCGTCGCGCGAGCGGCAATCAGGGGTCGGGGGGCGGGTCGAGCGGGAGCCGCTCCAAGAACCGGCGGACCACCCCGCGCAGGCCGGTCCAACGGACCGAGTCGCGGGTGATCGTCTCTCCGTTGCGGCCCGACCAGACGACCGGCGGCGCCTCGGCCAGCGCCGCGGCGGCGGGTGAGCCGGGGGGCGCAAGGGATTGGAGCCGACCCGGCCAGAACGCACCGGCGCGGTGGGGAGGTGTCGACTCCCACGCCGCGCGGATCGCCGCACCGGCCGACCGCTCGGGATGAGCCTGTGCATCGAGGCAGGCCGCCAGCGTCGATTCGCCCCAGCCGACCAGGACGGTTGTCCCTCGCCGCGCCAGGGTCGGAGGCTTCGCCTTCAGGAACGAGACCGCCAGGCGCGGCAGGGTCTGGCTGGCGAGCCGCTCGGCGGCGGCCTCGTTCACGACATGCAGCGCGAGGAAGCCGCCGTTCAGCGCGCCCTGCGCGTCGGCCGTGAGGCCGAGGGTGAGCCCGCAGAGCGGGGGCCAGAGATCGACCTCGGGACGGACGCCAACCGCCGCGGCCAGCAGGTTCAGGCGCGTCCGCAAGGGCGCGACCCCGGCGCGGGCGGGGTCGGCGCGCTCGACCCGATCAGCCAGGGCGAACGCCGTATCCCACACCTCGGGCCTCGGATCGACCGCGACCGCCACCGCCGCGAGCGTCTCCGGGGCCGGCACCCAGTCGAGCCAGCGCGGGTCGATCGTCGGGGACGAGCCGGGCGGCGCGTCGAGCCGGGCAGTCACCACCAAGGAGAGCATCTCCGCGCGCAACCCGGCGACCGCGTCGAGGCCCTGACAGCGGAGCGCCCGCAGGGCCTCGGCCGCGCGGCGCCGCGCAAGCGGGCCGGTCGTCCCCAGGGCCTCGGGGTCGAGGTGGAGGAGCCAGCCGGAATCGATCGAGGATGGGCTGGCCGCGCGGGGCTGGTCCCGCGCGGCGGCGAGCTCCTCGCGCGAGCCGGCCAGGGCCAGGCCGCCGGGGAGGCGGGCCATCACGGGCGAACCAGGGGGCCCGGTCCGGTCCACCGGCACGCCGTCAAGCGGCGGATCGCTCCCGCCGTTGGTCAACGCCAGGGCGGTCGCCAGGGCGGCGAAGGTCCCGTCGTCGCGCGGCAGGATCGCGCGCCAGCGGGCGCGGCCGTTGTCGGGGTCGATCCGGAGGACGACCTCGGCCGCGTCGAGGGACCGAAGCTCTCGGACCATCGCCGGATTGAGCGCGGCGATCGCGGCCTCGGCTGGCTTGCTGAGCCCCGGGCGGTCCCGGTTGGCGCGCTTCCAGGCTGCCAGGGCCGCCGCCGGATGCGGAGCCCGCGACCCCCGGAACAGCGCAATCAGCCGCTCGCCTTGCTGGTCGGGCCGGACGAGCCGGACCGTCAGCGACGGGGGAGGCCCCGCCCCGCGCGCCTGGACCGGCCCGATCCCCAGCACCAGCACGGCCCCGATCCACGCCCGCATATCCCCTCCTTCGCCCTCGCGACTCCGACCACCCGCCGGGGCGTATTGTGAGCCCTGGCGCGAGGCCGGACAAGCCGAATCGGGTCCCGCCGAGTCCCCTCAGCACTGATCTTGAGCCAATTGGCCTTCTCTGTTAAGGTGCCCCGCGCGCTCTGAATAAAGAAAAGCTCACCCCGCGCGACCTGGTCCCGAGATTCGCCCCGAGTCCGACCGTTCGTTCGCCCCGACGCCAGCCCGGCAAGGAGGCCCCTGGCATGAACCGCCGCACGGCCTTGTTCTTGACGATGCTCCTGGGAGGACTCACCCCTCGGGGTCTGCTCGCGCAAACCGAGGGCCGCCCCGCCTCGTCGAAAGGACGCACCCGGAGCCTCGCCCTCGAGCCGGCGCGCCCGAAGCAGACGCGCCCCGACGAGGCCGGCACGGGACCGGTCGTCGAGACCGAGCCGGAGGAGCCGACGCCCAACCTCCCGGCCGAGTCCGGCCAGAAGTGGCGGCGCTACGACATCACCCGCTATGCCAGCCTGGCGCACAACCAGGGGGCGCCTCAGAACGCCATCGTGGAATGGATCTTCCGCCGGACCGGCACCGCGCCCTGGCACGGCGAGAAGATCGCCGTCCTCAGCGCCGGCCGGACGCAGATCCGCGCCTTCCACGACGAGGCCACCCTCAAGATGGTCGATGAGGTGGTCGAGCGGTTCCTCAACGCGACCAGCGACATCCTCTCGATCCGGGTCCGGGTCGTCGCCGCGGTCGATACCCGCTGGCGCTACGCCGTCTACTCGCGGCTCACGCCCGTCGTTGGCGGTCCGCAGGGGCAGCAGGTCTGGACCTTGAAGACCGACGACGCCGCCTTTGTCCTGACGCAGATGCAAGTCTACCAGGGGTTTAAGCTTCTGGTGAACCAGAAGTACGAGATGGTCAACGGCCAGACGCTCAAGGTCGAGACGTCGGTCGCGCGGGGATACACCGGGGGCATCCAGCGCGAGAGCGCCGTCGGGTTCGGCTTCCAGCCCAAGTCCGAGCAGCTCGAGGAAGGGTTCACCCTCCGGCTCAGCCCGTTGCTGACGTACGAGGGCGATGCCCTCGAAGCGGCCATCGAGCTGACGGCCAACACCGTCAAGTCGTTCCATCGGACCAAGGTCATCGCCCCCCGCGAGATCGGGCCGAGCGAGATCACGATCGACGTGCCTGAGGTCACCGAGTCGCGGCTCAACCAGATGGTCAAGGACTGGCCGCTGGGCCAGACCTTGCTGATCTCGGCCGGGATCCAGCCCGGCATCCTCCAGGACAAGAACGGCTTCTTGAACCTCCGCATCCCCGGCACCGTACCCACCGGCACCGAGCTGCTCGTCTTCCTCGAGGCGGAGACCGTCAGCCGCCCGCACACCGCCCGCGAGGCACGCGAGTAGCCCGGACCAACATCGAGCCTCACCCCTCTGGGCCCGCGCCGGCGCGGGTTCGTGCCCCGCACCGCGCGGGTGGGCACGTCCTTAGGACCGGAAAGCCACGGTGCGGTGACATTCCGGCGCGAGCCCATTCGGTTGCCATGAAAATACCGTTCGTCTCACGCAATCATGCGGCATCCTGCCGGGGTCCGAGGATCAGATGCCCGCGATCCATTCGTCCTGAGCGTTGAGGGCGCGCAGGTATTGGGCGCGGTCGTAGAAGAGCAGAGCGACGAAAATTCCCGTCGCGGCGCCGCCGATGTGGGCGAAATAAGCGACCCCGGCCAGCTCGCCGAGATGGCCGACGGAGCCGAAGCCATTCCAGACCTGGAGTGCGATCCAGCCGCCGATCACCACGAACGCGGGGAGGAGGACAATGAAACGAAACAACAGGACGCGCACCCGGTTGTGCGGGAACCAGACGACATAGGCCCCCATGATCCCGGCGATCGCTCCCGAAGCCCCGAGCGTGGGGATGAGCGATTCCGTGTTGGCCGCGACCTGGGCCAGGGTCCCCATCAGGCCGCAAGCCAGGTAGACCACGAGATAGCGGATCGTCCCCAGCACCTCCTCGACATTGTCGCCGAAAATCCAGAGGCAGAGCATGTTGGAGGCCAGGTGCATGGGGCTGCCGTGGAGGAACATCGCCGTGAACATCGTCAGCCAGATCGGGAAGGGGACGGGAGCCTGGTCGATGACGCGCTGGTTGAGCTCGACCCGGCCGGGGAGGTTCAACGGGTTCTCGCCGCCGGGCAGGGCGAGCAGGAACGGCTGGCGAATATCCTCGTTATGGCTGATCTCGTAGGGAGTGGCCGCGTAAGCCGTGGTGAAGGTGGTCCCCTTGTCGAGCTGGATCAGGAAAACCACGACGTTCAGCGCGATCAGGCTGTATGTTGCGATCGGGACGATCCGGGTCTTCTCCAAATCGCCGAGAGGGAGGACCATGGCGAAGTTCCTGCGGTGGGCGACGTTCCAGGGTCGGCTGAGGGCGGCGGATGCGCTCGGGATCAGGGGTTGCAGGGTGCGGGGGGTTCGACCTCGGAACGGTCGGCCCAGCGCTTGAGCTTCTCCCAGGCGGCGGTGGAGACGGGGACGCCGTGTTCGCGAGCCTCCCGGCGCCGGCGTTCCCAGGCCGTCGGCGTGAGCCGTCCCGGACCTTCGCCCCCGCGCTTCACCTCGGCGCTGACGCGCTCCTGGAACGTGGCCAGCGGCTCGATCGCGGTGACGGCGACCGCCCCGACGAGCCAGCCGCCTTCGGGCACCAAGAGATGAGCCCAGGAGACGATCCGGTCGGGCGAAGGGCCGGACGATCGCGCCCCCCCTCCGGTCTTGCCCCCCACCAGCGCGGCGTCGTAGACGACGGGAAGTCCTTCCTCGGAGGGGAGGGCCAGCGCCCAGGAGGGGCCGGGACCGAGGAAGAACGCGGCGAAGGGGCCGATCGCCAGATCGGCCGCCACGGCCGCCGAGGGACCCATCGGGCCGACCTTGACCACGCGGACCAGGCCCAGCCCGAGCTCCCGGGCCTTCTCGGCCGCGATTCCCGCCGCCCGGGCCAGGACCAGCGGCGGGAGTCCGTTCTGCCCGTCGAAGACCGCCGTCGCGGCACGTTCCATCGTAACTCGGCCTTCCGCGACGGGATCAACCTGCCCCGATTCGAGCCGCTCCAGCCAGGCCGGAAGCGTCCCAATGCCGAAGGAAGCGACACCCGCTGCATCAAACCAGAGCAATTGCGTGGCCAGCGCCGAGGCCCGCGCGGGGACCACTCCGGCCTTCGCGAGCAAGGCGGAGGCCAGCCGTCTCAAGTCGTCGAGCCGATAGTGCAGCGCATCCGTCACTCGGTTCGAGCCTCTCGCCCTCAGGAGAGTTCGTCAACGTCGCGGCGATCTTGCGCGAAAAACCGTGCCCGTACTCTAAAAATCCGCCGTCGAGACTGCAAACCCAACCGGAGAGAAAGGGCCGGACGATCGAACGCCGTCCTGCTCCGGAATCCGCCTCCGCCCGCCACGCTTCGGGTTCGAGCCGTTCTCCCTTGCGCGTCGCGGTTCTCGGGTGGCTGGGGGTCGAGTACGTGTTGAACTGGTTTTTCGTCGGGTCCGCGGTGGGGACCGGGCGTCCGGGGCGCGATCCCCACCGCGGACCCGACGGAAAAGCGGCTTCAAATCCCGCTCAACACGGACGGGGTCTTCCCCGTCCGAACGCCGACGCAAGGGGACCGGAGGTCTTCGACCCCAGCCACCCCGGACGCGACGCTCCGAAGAAAACCGCTCTAGACCACGAACCCGGGCGACAGGGGACCGGGCGGCGGCTCCGCGTCGTGCCGCTCCCACTCGCGGCGGACCCGCGAAAGGCCGAAGGCGCAAAGCTCGAACTCGTCGCTCAGCCGACGGAGGATGGGGGCCAAGTCGTCAGCGAGCGTGCTGGCGAGATAGTACGACCGTTTGCCTTGCTGCTGATAATTGATCAGGTGGTCGGGCGACCCGCTCCCCTGAAGCTTGGCGAGCGCTTCGGGGTATACACCCGTCCAGAAAAGGGTATAATCACCGACGTGGCGGTGGCACTCGCAGCGGCGCTCGACGTCGGTGGCGGCCTCGGCCTCGGCCACCATCGCGGTGACCTCGGTCAGGCGCCGGCCCTGGCTGTCCCGGAGCCGCCAAATCATTTGGCTGGGCACGAACCAGGCCAGGAGGTTGGCAACATAGCCCACCAGCCGAGGATCACCGATGCCCAGCTCGGTCATGAAGGTGTACTCGGTGATTCCCCGGAACAGGCGATGCAACGGATGGGATTCGGGAACCGCGCGCGTCATACACAGGGCGCTCCTCACCCACTCGGACACGTAGAGAAAAAGGAGACCTTGTGAGAGGTCTTAGCAAATCTTACGCCGTATCCAGAGAATGTTCAACCTGAGTTGGCGGAGGCGGGCGGCGGGTGGCCTTGAACTGGGCGATGGATCGTGGCATTATGGAATTTGCACGAAACGAAAATAGAGAGGGCGCACGTGGTTCGATCATGGCTTGTCGAATCGGAGGCGGCGGTCCTTTCCTTCCCGAGCGACCTCGGTCGACCCGGGGAATGCGGTGAGCTCAAGCGGTGTGATGTTCCCGAGGGCTGCGTGTTTGTCGAGACTGGTGCGGGCGAGGCCGGTGGGCGAGCCGTCCGCGAGGGGACCGGACGAGCCCGAGCCGTTGCGGTCGGCGGCTTTGGCGGGAGGGTGGTCGTTTGCATATCACGTTCCACGGCGCGGCCCGGCAAGTGACGGGGACCGCCCACCTCTTGGAGATTGGTCGGCACCGGATCTTGCTCGACTGCGGGCTGTTTGACTCGAACCGGATGGACCCCGACAGCCCGAACCGCCAGTTCACTTTCGAGCCCCGCGACCTCGACGCGGTCATCGTCTCGCACGCGCACAACGACCACATCGGCCGCCTCCCTTGCCTGGTTCGCGCCGGCTACAACGGGCCGATCTACACCACCCACGCCACCGGCGACATCATCAGCGTCATGCTCCGCGACAGCGCGCGGATCCAGCGCGAGGAGCTGCGGAACGCCAACCTCCGCAACCAAACCGCCGAGCCGATCGAGCCCCTGTTCGAGCTGGCCGATGTCGAATGGGTCGTCGAGCGACTCCGGCGCCTGCCCTACAGCGAGCCCCAGGAGGTCCTCCCAGGCGTCAACCTGACGCTCCTCGACGCCGGCCACATCCTTGGCTCGGCCTTAATCCTGATCGACTTCGAGGAGGACGGCCGCCAGCGCCGGTTCGTTTTCACCGGCGACCTCGGCCGCCGGAACATGGGCCTCTTGCCCGACCCGACGATCGTCAAGGACATCGATATCCTCGTCACTGAGAGTACTTACGGCAACCGCGAGCTCGACCCCTACGACCGGCTGATGAAGCAGTTGCACGCCATCGTCGCCCGCGCGACCCGGTTGCAAAGCAAGATCGTGATCCCGGCATTCAGCCTGGGGCGGACCCAGCGGATGGTCTACTGCCTCCAGGAGCTGTTCGCGATGCATAAGGTCCGCCCGGTCCCGGTCTATGTCGATAGCCCGCTGGCGCTTCGGCTGACCGACATCCACCGCGACCACCCCGAGGCGTACACCCCCGCGGCGCGTCGGCTGATGGACAAGGACCCGATGTACTTCGGCTCGAAGTACGTTGAGTTCTGCGCGAGCTGGGACGACTCGCGGCGGTTGAACTACCTGCCCGGGCCGATGGTCATCATCGCCTCGTCGGGCATGTGCGAGGCGGGGCGGATTCGCCACCACCTGCGGCACGTGGTCGAGGACCCCGACAACGCGGTCGTGATCGTCAGCTACCAGGCCGAGGGGACGCTCGGCCGGCAGATCGCCGAGGGGGCCGAGCGGGTCCAAATCCTCGACCAGTGGCACGACCTGAACGCCGCCGTCTACGTCCTCGACGGCTTCTCAGGCCACGCCGATAAGAACGACCTGGCCTGGTGGTTCGAGCAGAGCGGCGGACACATCGAACGCGGCTTCCTGGTCCATGGCGAGCCGGAAAGCATGGAGGCGCTCGCCCCCGTGCTCCAGCAGCACGTCCTCAACCCGGTTGAGATCCCCGAGCGGCTGGCGACTTACGAGGTCTGAGCCAAGAGATCTCTTCTCTTAGGGAGCGGTTGCGGCCACGGGTTCGAGGCCGGAGGCCAGCGCGGTGACGAACCGGCTGATGTCGGCGACGACCTCGGCGCGAGGCAGGTTCTGCGCATCGGCCAGCCGGCGGACCAGGGCGCTGCCGACGATCAGGCCGTCGGCCACAGGGGCCAGCGCCCGGACGTGGTCCGGGGAGCTGATGCCGAACCCGATGCAGATCGGCAGGTCGGTCTGGGTGCGGAGCCAGGCGACGTTCTCAGTCAGCTCGGGGGGCAAGCTCTTCCGCTCGCCGGTGATCCCGGCCACCGAGACATAGTAGAGGAACCCCGTGGTCGTGTTCGCGATGCGGACCGCCCGGTCGCGCGGGGTGGTCGGCGTGACGAGTTGGATCAGCCGCAGGTCGAGCGCGGTCGCCTTGCGGCAGAGCTCCTCCGACTCCTCGATCGGCAGGTCGGGGACGATCAGGCCGTCGATCCCGGCCGTGACCGCCTCGCGCAGGTAGCGGTCGGGCCCCCGGCGGTGGATGATCGCGTACGAGACCATCATCACGAGCGGGGCGGCGGTCAGGGGTCCGATGGCCGTCTCGGCGCGCAGGGTCCGGATCGTCTGGAAGATGTGCGCGACCTTGACCCCGTGCTTCAGGGCCCGGTGATAGCTGGCCGAGATCACTGGGCCGTCAGCGATCGGGTCGGAGTAGGGGATGCCGACCTCGACCAGATGCGCCCCGCGCCGGACCATCTCGGTGATCAGGGCGGCGGTGGTCGGCAGATCCGGGTCGCCCGCGGTGATGAACGGCATCAAGGCGCGGCGGCCCTCGCTCTTCAGCCGGGCGAATAAGGCGTCGATTCGGTTCATGCGCTTCCTGCGGGTTCGGTCTGGATGGGAATGTTTTCCCGGATCGGACGATCAGATCGGCTCGCCGCGGAGGCGGGCGACCTCGTAGGCGTCCTTGTCGCCGCGCCCGGAGAGGCAGACGACCAGGATCGCACTGGGGTCGAGCTGGGGGGCCTCTTTCAGGACCTGCGCCAGGGCATGGCTCGCTTCGAGGGCGGGCAAGATCCCCTCGTGCCGGGCGGTCGACTCGTAGGCCGCCAGCGCCTCGGCGTCGGTCACGCTCTCATAGCGGACTCGGCCGCAGTCCTTCCAGTAACTATGCTCGGGGCCGACGCCGGGATAATCGAGGCCCGCCGAGATCGAGTGGACGTCTTGCGTCTGGCCGTCGTCGTCCTGGAGCACGTAGCTGAGGCTGCCGTGCAGGACGCCAGGCCGACCCTTCGAGAGGCTGGCGGCGTGCTCGCCCGGTCGCGGGCCGCGACCGCCCGCCTCGGCCCCGACCAGCTCGACGTCGTCTTCGAGGAACGGGAAGAACATCCCGGCCGCGTTCGAGCCCCCGCCGACGCAGGCGACCACGCGGTCGGGCAGCCGGCCGAACTGGTCGAGGCACTGCCGGCGGGTCTCCCGGCCGATGACTACCTGGAAGTCGCGGACGATCAGCGGGAACGGGTGCGGGCCGACGACGCTGCCGATCGTGTAGTGCGTGTGCCGCGACGAGCCCATCCAGTCGCGCATCGCCTCGTTGGTCGCGTCGCGGAGGGTGCGCGAGCCGGTCGAGACCGGCACGACGGTCGCCCCCAGCGTCTTCATGTTGAAGACGTTGAGCCTCTGGCGGCGGATGTCCTCCTCGCCCATGTAGACCGTGCATTCCAGCCCGAACAGGGCGCAGGCCGTCGCGGTGGCGACGCCGTGCTGCCCTGCCCCCGTCTCGGCGATCACGCGCGTCTTGCCCATCCGCTGCGCCAGCAAAACCTGGCCCAGGGCGTTGTTGATCTTGTGGGCGCCGGTGTGGTTCAGGTCCTCGCGCTTCAGGTAGATGGCCCCGCCGCCGGCCAGCGTGCTCAGGCGCTCGGCGTGGAACAGCGGCGAGGGTCGGCCGACGTAGTGCGTCAGGTAATAATCCAGCCGCGCCTGGAACTCGGGATCGGCCTTGGCCCGGTCGTATTCCTCGGCCAGGTGGTTCAGCGCGTCCATCAAGGTTTCCGGGATGAACCGGCCACCGAACGCACCGAATCGACCGAGCGTATCGGGCGACTGCTGGATTCTCTGCCCCGAGAGGGGAGATGCGGACATGTTCAGGCGATCCTCGAAGGCCGTGGGCGTGGTGTCGAGTCGGAGCCTCGCAGCCCGGCGAGGACGACCCCGCTCCCCAGGCCGACGACCTGCTATTGTCTCGAGCCGCCGAGGGTCTGGTCAAGGGCAAGGGGTCCGGCGGAGGCTGATCCGATCAGACGCGCTGGGCCTCCGAGGTGACGTCCTCGTCCGCCTCGCCGATGTAGAAGTCGAAGAACTGCTGGCCGGCGAAGTAGTCGGCCATCGCGCGGCGGACCGACCGGAGCTGCTCGACGAAGTGGGCATACTGCCGGACCAGCCGCCGCCGCTGGTCGTCGGGCATCTGGAGGATGTCGGCGTAGTACCGGCGGCCCAGGACGGGGTCGCGGAAGCTCCAGAGCCGCTTGATCCGCAGCCCCGACTCCTCGTCCTCATAGTCGAGCATCCGCGCGTACTGCCGCGCCTTCATCTTCTTGGCGTACGTGATCAGCTCGGCGTCGGACTCGTAGCCTCCCTGGTGATCGATCCAGGCCACAATCTGCTCGGTGCTCAGCCTCGGGCCTTTCTCTTCACAAAGCTCCTTCAAACTCGCCACGATCTCGGCGGGTCCCATGAGCCAGATCCCCCCGTACGGTTGGACATTGCGCGGGCTGGCGGCGGCCTCGCCCCGCGTCTTCATGATTTTCCCAATTTTATCCGACGTGTCCACCCGTGTCGATGGACTGGCGTTCAACCGTCCAGAACTTCAGAGATCCATCCGTCACCCCTGGGAACATCTTGCCAGGCTTCCCGCCCCCATGGGTGCCGATGTGGTCTCCACCGGGGCTGGACGGCGGCCTCGTCCTCTGACCGGAAAAACAGGCGGCGCTCGCCCGACAGTCATCATGCCGCCATAAAGTTGATTGATATTTGATATATTAATATAATTATATAAATATTAAAATAGGATGGTCCTGATCACTTGACAACCAGGGCGCGACCGGGGAGAATTCGGCTGCGATGGGCCTTGGGACCATCGACCTATCGAGTGCAAAGCTGTCACCGATCGCCACCTGACAGGAGGTCGGGACCGGATCCTTGTGAGGGCCCCTCCCGTTGAATCCTCAGCACGTCGTCCTGATCGTCGGCGGGGCCGTGGCGGGCTCCGAGGCGGCTTTCCAGCTCGTCCGGCGCGGCATCCGGTGCGTCGTCCTCGAGCAGAACGAGCGGCCCTATGGCAAGATCGAGGACGGGCTCCCGCGCTGGCACGTCAACCTGCGTCACCAGGAGATGAGCAAGATCGACGAGAAGCTGGGCTACCCCATGGTCCACTTCGTCCCCGGGACGAAGCTGGGCCGGGACATCGGCCTGGCGGAGCTCCTGGCGTGGGGGCCCAGCGCCGTGGTCCTGGCCGTCGGGGCC
>JBKOZB010000267.1:0-4612 GCA_046744225.1 Planctomycetota bacterium
GACAACCTGATCGACAATGCCATCAAGTATACGCCCGAAGGGGGCTCCGTCCGCATCTCCTGCCGGGTCAGCGACGAGGGCATCGCCGTCGAGGTCGCCGACTCCGGGATCGGCATCCCCCGCGACGACCTGCCTCGCGTCTTCGAGCGGTTCTACCGGGTGGACAAGGCGCGGAGCCGCGAGCTGGGCGGGACCGGGCTCGGCCTCTCGATCGTCAAGCACCTGGTCCAGTCGATCGGCGGCCAGATCGCCGTCACCAGCCGCGTCGGCGCCGGGTCGCAGTTCACCATCACCCTGCCCCGGTTCCTCGCCCCCACGCCTCGTTGCTAATCGCAGACCAGCGGGGGCCTCGGGGAAAATCAAGCCCAATCCTCATACAATCTTCACACGAGATCGTTACACTCGTGACGAAGGACCTCGGGGAGGTAGGATGCGCACCCTCTCGGGACGATCCCGCTGCGGGATCGAAGATCATGGATTGAAAATCGTCGATTGGAAATATCAAATTGCGTCTACCTGATGAGCGATTGGGCCGGGTCGGAATCGGGGAGCCCGATGAGGCGGTCCGACAATCGACGAGACACGCGGGGAAGAGGCGAGGCGGCCCCGCGCGTGGGCCTGACCGTCCGCCGACCCGATCCCAAGAGAGAGCCCCCGACACGAGCGCGCCCGCCGGGCGACGCCAGGCCAGCAACACAAGGAGCGAACCGCGATGAGAAGGTCTTGGAGCATCGGGTTGAACATGGCCCTGCTCGCCACCGCCCTGGCGGGCTGCGGCGGCGGAGCGACGACCGGCGAGAAGACGGTCGTTGTGGACGGCTCGAGCACCGTCTACCCGATCAGCAGCACCGCCCAGGAAGAGTACAACAAGGTCAACCCCGATGTCACGGTCGTCGTCAATAATCACGGCACCGGTGGCGGCTTCGGCAACTACTTGAAGGGCGAGGTGGACATCATCGACGCCTCGCGCCCGGCCAAGCCCGATGAGGAGGCGAAGGCCAAGGCGCAAGGGATCGAGTGGACCCGGTTCCTCGTCGGCTACGACGGGCTCACCGTGGTCATCAACCCGAAGAATGACTTCGTCAAGTCGCTCACCGTCGCGCAACTGAAGGCGATCTGGGAGCCGAACAGCAAGGTCAGGACCTGGAAGGACGTGGACCCGAACTGGCCCGACCGGCGGATCGTCCTCTACAGCCCCGATAGGGACTCGGGGACGTTCGATTTCTTCACCGAGGCGATCGTCGGCAAGGACGGCAGCCAGCGCGAGGACGTGCAGCCCAGCCCCGACGACAACACGCTGGTCAGCGGCGTGGAGGGCAACGTGGATGCCCTCGGCTACTTCGGCTACGCCTACTTCGTCGCGAACAAAAACAGGCTGAAGGACGTGGCGGTCCAGAACGGTCCCGACGCCAAGCCCGTTTTGCCTACCCCGGAGACAATCCTGAAGAAGACCTACGCCCCGCTCTCGCGCCCGCTCTACATCTACGTGAAGAACTCGGCGATGCGGCGTCCCGAGGTGGCCGCGTTCTTGAAGTTCTATCTCGACCACATCGCCGACCTGGCGACGAAGGGAGGCTACGTCGCCCCCACCGCCGAGGACCGAGCCGCGAACCAGAGCGCGCTGCCGGCCGAGGTGACATCGGCGCCCGCCGCGAAGGGATGACCCGCTTGACCACGATCGCCGCCGAGAAACCCGCGCCGCCGCCCGGGGCCGACCTCTGGGCCGGTCCCTCGCGGTTCCGCTCGCTCCGCGAGGCCGCAGTGACGTTCTTCCTGCTGCTCTGCGCGACGATCACCGTGCTGACGACGGCCGGGATCATCCTGGTGCTCGGCGTCGAGTCGTTCCGCTTCTTCCGCAAGTCGGGGATCAGCATCCCCGCGTTCCTGTTCGGGACCGAGCTGAGGCCGGATGCTGACCCGCCGCGGTATGGCATCTTCCCCTTGATCTGGGGGACCTTCGTGATCGCCGCGGGCTCGTCGGTGATCGCCCTGCCGATCGGGCTCCTGAGCGCGATCTACCTGAGCGAGTATGCGCCGAGGCGGGTCCGTGCCGTCCTCAAGCCGGTCCTGGAGCTGCTCGCCGGCATCCCGTCGATCGTCTACGGCTATCTCGCCCTCCTGCTCATCACGCCGATGCTCGAGGCCGTGTTCGAGCCGCTCGGGATCAGTGTCGAGCCGTTCAACGTGCTCAGCGCCTGCATCGTCGTGGGGATCATGATCATCCCGCTGGTCTCTTCCCTGAGTGAGGACGTCCTGTCGGCCGTGCCGCGTAGCCTGCGCGAGGCCGGCTACGGCCTGGGGGCGACCAAGTTCGAGGTCTCGACCCGGATCGTCCTGCCGGCCGGGCTCTCGGGGGTCGTCGCCTCATTCATCCTGGCCGTCAGCCGGGCGATCGGCGAGACGATGGCCGTCGTCCTGGCCGCCGGGACCAGCCGGCAGCTCCGGTTCAACCCGCTGACCTCGATCGAGACGATGACCGCCTACATCGTGTCGGTGACCGGCGGCGAGGCGTCTTATGGCTCGCCCGAGTACCTCTCCCTCTTCGCCGTCGGCCTGGCGCTTTTCCTGATCACCCTGGCGCTCAATTTCCTTTCGGGAATCGTTTTGCGTCGCTTTCGCGAGGTCTACCAATGAGCCGGCCCGAGTCGGCCCGCTACGAGCCCCATCGCCGACTCCGGGTGGTCTTCGGCCCGCTGTTCGGGATCGCCTGCTTCTTGGCGACCTTGACGGGGGTGGTCGTGCTCTCGGTGCTCCTCGGCTCGCTGATCGCCCGGGTGCTCCAGCGCCCGCCGTCGGCCCCCTGGTACGCCGTGGGGAGCCACATCCGCGAGCTGTTCGCGTTCCTCTCCGCGCTGGTCTCGCAGACGCGGTCGCGCGATCCGGCGGTGGCCGGGTTCCGGATCGGGATCGTCGGCAGCCTCTGGCTGTTCGTCCTGGTCGCGGTCTCCGCCATCCCGGTAGGAGTCGGCGCGGCGGTCTTCCTCGAAGAGTACGTCCCGGCCGGGCGTATCCGGCGGTTCATTCAGACGAACATCGCCAACCTGGCGGGGGTACCATCGATCGTTTACGGGATCCTCGGCTTAGCACTATTCGTGCGGGCCTTCGGAGTGAAGGGGCTGGCCCTGGGTCCGACGCTCTGGGCCGGCGGCCTGACCCTGAGCCTCCTGATCCTGCCGGTGATCGTCATCGCCACCCAGGAGGCGCTTCGGACCGTGCCGAACACGTTGCGTCAGGCGGCCTTGGCGCTCGGGGCGACGCGCTGGCAGGTGGTCCGCGACCACGTCATCCCTGCGGCCCTGCCGGGCATCCTGACCGGGACGATCCTCGGCCTCTCGCGTGCGATCGGCGAGACGGCCCCGCTCCTGATGGTCGGCGCGGCCGGCTCGATCCTCCGGCTCCCGAAAGGCCCCGGCGACCGCTACACCGCGCTGCCGGTCGAGATCTACAACTACGCCAAGGAACCGAAGACCGAATTCCAGACCGTGGCCGCCGGCGGGATCTTGATCCTGCTGATGCTCCTGCTGACGATGAACGCCACGGCCATCATCATCCGGAACCGGTACGGCCGCTCCGTTCGAGGCTGACGATATGAGCCTTCCCGACACGTCCGTCGCCCCCATCACCTCGGATCGAGCCGGGTCAGCACCGGCGACCGCGCCGCTGGTCCTCTCCGCGCATGGCCTGTCAGTCTGGTACGGGTTGGCGCTCGCCCTGAAGTCGATCGATCTCGAGATCCCCCGGAACCGGATCACGGCCCTGATCGGCCCTTCGGGCTGCGGCAAGAGCACGCTGCTCCGCTGTTTCAATCGCATGAACGACCTGATCCCCGGCTGCCGGATGGAGGGCGACCTCCGGTTCGACGGCCAGGACATCAGCTTGCCCGACACCGACGCGGTCGCGCTCCGGCGGCGGATCGGCATGGTCTTCCAGAAGCCGAACCCGTTCCCCAAGAGCATCTATCAGAACGTGGCCTGGGGCGCGCGGATCAACGGCTACAAGGGCGACATGAACGAGCTGGTCGAACGCTCGCTCCGCCGCGCGGCGCTCTGGGACGAGGTCAAAGACAAGCTGCTCCGCTCGGGCCTGGAGCTTTCCGGCGGCCAGCAGCAGCGGCTCTGCATCGCCCGCACGCTCGCCGTCGAGCCCGAGGTGATCCTGATGGACGAGCCCTGCTCGGCGCTCGACCCGATCTCGACCGCCCGGGTCGAAGATCTGATGGACGACCTGAAGGACGAGTACACGATCGTCATCGTCACCCACAATATGCAGCAGGCGCGGCGGGTCAGCGATATGACCGCCTGCCTGATGCTCGACGAGTCGGCCAAGGATGGCCACCGCACAGGTGTCCTCGCCGAGTTCAGCGCGACCGACCTGCTCTTCACCAACCCCAAGGACTCCCGCACCGAGGCGTACATCACCGGCCGGATCGGCTAACCCGATCCGCATCGAAGCGCTTTGTTTGCAAGAGTTTCGGGCTCGTCAGCAGAATCTGTGGGTCGATTTCGATGAGCATGTGGCGGGAAACGCCTGAGATCGGTCAGTGAGTGCACCCTGGGGCTCCTTCGGTTAGGGATAGTATTGATCACGCCACCGTCCCGCCGGAGTTACCCCA
>JBKOZB010000004.1:0-4289 GCA_046744225.1 Planctomycetota bacterium
GCCTGGGCTGGGCCTGGACCGGCTCGGGTATGGGCTCGGGCCAGCGCGATTCGCGGAACGCCCGGAACGTCCAGAGGCCGACCGGCGGGAGCAAGATCAGCAGGGCGGTCTAGAGGAGCTTGTCGTGTCGGCCCGGCAACTCATCGTCGCACAGCGACATCAGGAAGAGGAACTCGTGCTTCCAGACGCGGGTGATCAGGACCAGGCCGACGAAGAACAGGAGGAAGAGAAAAGGCCCACCCTCCCCGTTGGTCAGGGCGGCGAAGACCAGCGCCGTGAGGCCGATCGCGGCGGCGACGTGCCAGAGCTTGACCTCGCGGAGCCAGCCGGTGAACCCCGGGGAAGGGACGTGCCAGAGGACCGACCCGTCAAGTTTCCGGATCAGGGAGAGCATCAGCAGCGGAACCCCGATGGCGGTGATGGCCAGGCCGAGCAACTCGAACAGGGTCGGACTTCCTCCCTGACGATCACGTCAACATTTGATAGATGAGCACGCCCGCGGCCCCGACCCCCGCGGCGGCGACCGCGCGGAGCCAGTTCGTGTAATAGCCCTTGGTCGCCTCGTCGGCCCGGATGTAGCCGGCCAGGGCGGCCAGGCACGCGAGGATGAACCCGATCACCCCCGCCAGCACCGCCAGGCGATGCGCCACCAGCTCGCGCTGATAGGTCTCGACGATCTCGGCTCGGAGCTCCGGCGTGACGCGGACCCGCAACGTGGCTTCGTAGAGCGTCCCGTAATCCTTCTCAACCGCCTCGACCTGCTCGCCGCAAATGAGCCGGTTCACCAGCGGTTCGGGCACCTTCCAGGAGGAGGAGACGTCGGGGACGAACCATTCGGCCAGCTTCCGTTCGAGCTGCCTGCGGGCGTCGGCCCGGGCGCGGTCCTCGGTGGCCGAGAGCTGGCCCTTGATCAGGCGCGTCCGGGGCGGCAAGGCCGGCGCCGGAGTGGGCGCCGGCTGGGGCCGATTCGGGTGCGGCGGCTCGGGCGTCTTGATCTCGGCCTCGCTGACCCGCGTCCCGGGAACGATCGGCACCGGGAGCCCCTCCACCGACTCGCGCTCGTCGTCCGGCTCGCGCACGAAGACGACCGGCTCGACGTGGACGCTTCCGGGAATTTCCCGGGCCTGCACGGTCACGAAGGGCGGTGGCGGAGACACCTGGTAGCACGTGGGGGTCCGGAACCAAGAGACCGCGACGATCCCTACCACGAACCAGAAGATGAGTCGTTTCATCGCTATCCGATCCTTGCCGGGTCCGCAACGAGAGGTCGGGACACCAGGTCGTTCGCTCCCGTGGTCGGGTTATTGAGCCGCCGTCGTCCCTGGAGGGACCACGATCGAGCCGGCGTTCCGTTCCATGTCAGTTCAGGCAACCCAGCGGCTATTCCTGGCGCGATACCGCGTGTATCTGGCGGCGGCCTCGTTCCAGGGGCTGACGAGCTGCGTCGTGGTCGCGACCAGGACGCCCACGGCGACCCCGTAGGGATCGGCGAACGGCGAGAGCGGCGTCAGGGCCGCCCCGATCAGGCCGGCGAAGGCGATCGGCCAGAGCCGGAATCGCGCCTTGCGGTCGCGCGCCATCAGCTTCGTCCAGTTGTTGATAAAGAACAGCAGGCCGAAATACAACAGCGGCTCCGCCGACACGGCGAGCGAGTCGCGGAACCAGGGGATCGGCCCGGTGGTATGCATCAGGATCGGGTGGGGCCCGTGGAGCGCCGGCCCGACCCGGAACAACGTGTCGAACAGCAGGCTGAGCACTCCCAGGATCAGGCCGATCACCAGGAAGATCAGCCGCCGGGTCGTGGGCTCGACCGCTCGTCCCTCGCAGACCTTGCCGGCGGTCAAGAGCGCCCAGGTGCCGACCAACGCCAGGACGACCAGGTACGCGAACAGTTCGGGTTTCACGACCGGCTCGATCCCGAGCAGGAGGCAGGTCGGCAGGGCGAGCAGGGCGATGATCGGGGTGGACACGAGCATCGAGCCGGCCAGTTCCGCGACCCGGACCCGGCCGCTCGGGAGCGGCGGCGGTTCGGGCGGGATGACCGGGGCCGGACTGGGCCTGGGGCCCGACACGCGCCGGGGCGCGGCCGCGCGCTGACACCAACACGCCGCCCAGTTCGCCCGGAGCCGTTCCTGGACCGTCGGTCGGGGGCGCGGCGGGCGCGTCTCCGGCCCGATGTAGAAGACCGGCTCCTCAGGGCCGATCCGCAGGATCTCCTCGTCCTCGCGCTTCGGCTCGGGATTGGGCGGGAGTGGCGGGGCCGTCTTCCCCTCGCCGATGAACCGGACCGCCGCCGGCTTCGGCGCGTCTTCGGGAGGGAGCAAATCATAGACGCGGCTCGGCCGCTGGCTCGGGTCCTTGGCCAGGGCGCGGGCCACGATCGACTGGTACGGCTCGGGGAGCTTGGAGAGGTCGGGCCGCGCCGTCAGGTGCTTCATCAAGACCTCGCCGACCGTCTCCCCCTCGAACGGCACGCGCCCGGTGAGCATCTCGTAGAGGATCACGCCGATTGCATAGATGTCTATCGGCTTGTGATACTTGCCCGAGGCGATCTCGGGCGCCATGTAGTGGCAGGTGCCGATGCTCTCGGAATGCTCCGTCCCCTGACTCGGCGTGATGAGCTTGGCCAGGCCATAGTCGCCGATCTTGACGATCCCCTCCTCCATGAACAGGTTCGCCGGCTTCAGGTCGCGGTGGACGATACCGTGGTCGTGGAGGTAGGCGACGCCCTCGATCAGCCCCTTGAGCCAGGCGCGGACCTCGGGCAGGGGCATCCCTTGCGGGTACTGCGCCAGGACGTTCGCCAGGCTCGGGCCGGCGACGTATTCCATGATGACGAAGGTGTCGCCCGCGTCGTTCGACTTCAGGTCGTGGATCATCAATAGGTTCGGGCACTTCAGGTTCATGCACTGCACGACCCCGCGCCGCTCGACCTCCAGGTTGCGCAGAATCAGCTTCAGCGCGACTTCCTTGCCCGAGTCGGAGGTGGCGTAATAGACCTCGCCGAACCCTCCCCGGCCGATGGCGCGCTTGATCGTGTAGCCGTCCAGGGGGCGGGCTCCCGAACCGAACGTGTAGCGTTGGTTTCCCTGGGGCGTAGGCATGGGCTTGAGCATGTCGGCAGACCCCATAGGCCGATCGTGGCCCGATTCAGGGTTGGGCTCGTACGCGATCGTCTCGTCCAGTTCCTCGCCAGGCAGGTCTCGGGCCGTCGCGCTCATCGTGGTTCGTCCTTCGCATTCCGCCATGATCCGTCAGCGACTCGCCGTCCGTTCGAGGCTCCCGAGTCTTCAATGTCATCTTCTTTCGCGTGTCTTCGTTTCTCGACGACATTTCTTCGATAACGTCTGTCTCGGCATTCCCACAATCAGAGCAATTGTCGGAATTCTCCAATCGTCAGACCAGCATCCTGCACGATTCCGCCCATGGTGATGGCGTTGACCGGGTTGTTTCGGGGGATCGACACTTTGCGGAATCCGTCAGTCATGATGATGTGCTTGCCTTGCCGTAAGATACGGAAGCCTGCTTTTTCCAGGGCCCCGCACCGCATCGAGATGATTGACTCCGGGCAGTTTCGCCATGATCTAGACGGACACCTCGACTTCCCGGATCTCCGCGCCTTCCTTTGGCTCGATCTCCGCCTCCAGGTATTCTCGGATAGCGTCGCTGATGTTCGCGAGTGCCTCCTCCTCGGTCGCGCCTTGGGACCAGCAGCCCGGCAAGCTTGGTACGGAGACGGCAAAGCCTTCTTCCGATGGGTAGAGCGCGATCTTGAACCTCATGGAATTATCCTCAAAACAGGCGCTCACCAAACTTCCTCTCCGACCGCCGGTCCCATATCCTGTTCATGGTGGAGATTGTTGTTGTCCACTCCTTCCAAGAGCTGTTCGAGCGTCCTTGGGGTCCGAACCGACTCGACGGGCTGCGGTTGATGGGGCCATGTCACACCCCGGCGCGCGGCAACTCTCGGATCTTGTCAGGGATATCGCCAAGAGAGTCAAAATGGACTTTCGTCCGTGTCAACTTGCCCCTTTCGTCGCAGAGCTCGATGATACCCCCTTCCTTACCGGCCGCGGACTTGTCGAGCAGATAGACCTTCAATGCCGTACTCGTGAGAGTACTTGCCATGAATCGTCCTTTCGTGCCGAAAGCCGCCCTATAGCTCATTAGACCGATTTGGTCCCCAGAGGTTCCAGGCTGAAGGAGAACCCATCGCCGAGGATGCTCGACTGCAACGTCAAGGGGGCGCGGGCCGCGCAGGCCCGGCCATCGACCTCGAACCCGCCGGC
>JBKOZB010000185.1:0-6000 GCA_046744225.1 Planctomycetota bacterium
AAGAACACACTCGGGTCCTGGCCCAATTCGCGACGACACTCGTTCGCGCGAGGGCCAAGACGCCCGCGACTTCGCGGGGAGAATGCTGGATCGAAGTCGAGTGGTTAGCGGGAGGACTGTCTATAGCAAGTCAGGAAAGTAATGCACACGGTGGCGTGGAATCCGAAGCCAAGGAACCTCAGGCTTGTGTTGCATTACTTTCCTGACCGTCAAAAGTTCACGACGTTGAGGAACGACCATGAAGCGACGGACGATGCTGGGGCTGATGGTGAAGGCGGGCGTGGGGATGGTCGCCGCAAGCACGGCCGCCGTGGCGGAACAAGATCCGCGCCGGCTGCCGGAACCATCCCCGGCCAAGTTGCCGCGCTGGCGCGGGTTCAACCTCCTAGAGATGATCCAGGTCGATCAGGCCCGGCGGTTCCGCGAGCCGGATTTCGCCGCGATTGCCGAGCTTGGCTTCGACTTCGTGCGACTCCCGCTCGACTACCGCTGCTGGACTGACTCTCGGTACTGGACGAAGCTCCGGGAGGAGCCCCTCCGGTGGATCGACGAGGCCGTCGAGTTCGGACAGAAGCACGGTATCCACGTCCAACTGAATTTCCACCGCGCCCCGGGGTACACGGTGGCGCGACCGCTCGAACCGAAGTCGCTCTGGACCGACACCGAGGCCCGGGACGTCTGCGCGCAGCACTGGGGGCGGTTCGCCCGGCGCTTTCAGGGCATCCCCAGCCGCGAGGTCAGCTTCAACCTGTTCAATGAACCGGCGAAAGTGGAACCAGAGATGTACAAGAGAGTCGTCGAGCGCATGGTGCGGGCGATCCGGGAGCACGACCGGGACCGCCTGATCGTCTGCGACGGGCTCGACTGGGGGAACAAGCCCCCCACGGAACTGGTCGGCCTGGGCGTGGCGGCGGCGACGCGCGGCTACGCGCCGTTTCACTTGACCCACTACCGCGCCAGTTGGATCGAAGGGTCGGATCGGTGGCCGAAGCCGACCTATCCCTTGCGGGAAGGCGCTTCCGTCTGGGATAAGACGAGGCTCCAGAAGGATCAGGTCGGGCCCTGGAAGGCGTTGGAACGGCAAGGTATCGGCGTCATGGTCGGCGAGTTCGGCGCGTACAACCAGACGCCCCACGACGTCGTCCTGGCGTGGATGCGCGACTGCTTGGAGACCTGGAAGGCGGCGGGCTGGGGTCGGGCGCTCTGGAACTTCCGGGGCAGCTTCGGCATCCTGGACAGCAACCGCTCCGACGTGGTGTACGAGAACTGGCGCGGTCACAAGCTCGACCGGGCCATGCTGGAGTTGCTCCAATCCGCCTGAGGGCCCCTCTCGGTTGGACGGCCTCCATGAGTTGGCTCAGACCGGGTTCCAGGGTAGTCTTCTGAGAAAATCGTCGCAACTTCCTCAAACATTGAGGTTTGCACCCCATCGGCAGGGCCAGTCGCCCCCGGGAGTCCAAACCTTTGTAAGGCATGGCTTTACGACGAGGAACCAGCGATCACCACCCTGGAACCCGGTCTGAGCCAATAGGAAAACCTAAAAAACCCGTGAGGAGGAGCCCGCCCGACTAGCGCCACGAAAGTAGCGAGGCTTGCGGCGGGCTCATTTCGGTCATACCGGTTGCCCCGAACCGGGCGATTTTTTCCAGAGCATGCAGGTTCGACTGATGAAACGGATCGTTGTGGGCCGAAAGGTTTGATAGTGGCCCGCGAAAGTCGCATCATGGCTTCGAGGGTCGCCGCCGTTTCGCGAGAAGCAGGTGCCGCCGAACGTCAAACTGGTGCTCCCAGGCGCCCCTTTTTCCCGCGAGGGGCGACAACGGCGGCGAACCCCATCCCGCGTCCCATTCTCCGGGGCACGGGCCGGGCGCCCCCGAAAGGCGGCACCTGCTTCCTTGCCTCCCTCCTCTGACTTTCCAATTCTCCCCGTGCCCATCAAGCCGGCACGCACCGGCCGGTCGGAGCCGCCGGCCCCTGTTGCCATTTCTCACGATGCTGTCCTCGACCGCTCGCCTGGCTTGGCGCGTACTCGCCGGTTGCGATACAAATAAACGCTGCGCGCCGGGATCGGAATTCCGCGCGTTCCGTCCTCGTGGAATCTTGGGGAAGTCCTTTTCCGTGTCGAACGCACCATCTGCCCCTCCTTCGGCGCAAGAGCCAAGACTTCTCGTCTCGTTGGCCACATACAACGAGCTCGAGAACCTGCGTCCCCTGGTCGAGACGATCCGGCAGTTCGCGCCGCACGCCTCGATCCTGATCATCGATGACAATTCGCCCGACGGGACGGGGCGACTCGCAAACGAACTCCAGGCGGCTCTGCCCGACATCCACGTTATCCACCGTTCTGCCAAGCTCGGGCTGGGGACGGCGATGATCGAGGGAGTGCGGTTCGCCGTCGAGCAGGGCTACGACTACTTCCTCAACCTGGACGCCGACTTCAGCCACCCGCCCCGTTTCATCCCCGCCCTGCTGGCTGGGATGCGCGACCATGACGTCATGATCGGCTCGCGGTACATCTCCGGCGGGGGCGTCGAGGGCGAGTTCAACCTCAAGCGCAAGTTCATGAGCACGGGGATCAACCTGTATGCTCGGCTGCTGCTGGGCCTGAAGACGAAGGACAACAGCGGGTCGTTCCGCTGCTATCGCGTCTCGAAGCTGGCGCAGATCGACCTGGACCGCGTGCGGTCGCGCGGCTATTCCTTCCAGGAAGAGTTCTTGTTCTGGTGCCGGGTGGTCGGCTGTCGGATGGGAGAAACCCCGATCCTCTTCGAGAACCGCCGCGCGGGTTACTCGAAGATCAACCGGGGCGAGGCCATCGAGGCGCTCAAGATCATCCTTCAGCTCGGGATCGACCGGCTGCTGGGCTGGACGCGGATCCAGGGCCCGGCCTAAATGGGCCGACCAGCGCGGCGCCGGCTCAGCCGACGTCGTACTCGCGGACGGTGACGTACACTTCCTGGCAGGTCTCGGCGATCTTGTCCCCGAGCCCCTGGTGTCGGGTCTCGAGCTGCGAGGAGTACATGCCGAGAATCTTGCAGAGGAAGGCGCCGTGGCACGAGTCGGACTCATTGGCCAGCTGCTCGAGCGATTCCTCGATCTGGTCGGCCAGGTAGAGCAGGAACTGCGCCTGGCCCTTGACCTCAGCCAGCGACCGAACCAGGTCGGGCGAGGCGATCCCCGTTCCCGACGACCCCGGCGCGCGGAGGGCGGGGGCCGTCTCCCGGCCCGGCATCGACGCGGTGCCCAGCGAGGCGCGTGAGGGCTGGGTGCTCATGCGGCGTCTCCATTCTGAGGATGGTCCGAGGCGGAGGCGCTGTTGACCGCCGCTTCGAGCTGACCGCAGAGCTCGCCGATCAGCCGCATGTTCTCGCTTTCGAGGGCCAGGTTCGAGGCGTGCATCTCGATCAACTGGCGGATGAAGATCCGTGTCCCCTGATCGGTCTCCTCGTGAAACCGATCGACGTCAGCGACGGCGGCACGGACCAGGTAATCCATGAACTGGAGCTTGCCCCGGATCGACACGCAGAGCTTGGCCAGTTGAGTCTGTTCGGTAGTCTCTGGCGCTTCGGTGAGTTGTGACATCCGTATCGACGCTCCTCAACCATTGACCACGGCACGATCGAAGGAAGAACCGCCCACAAAGACCGCGCCCAACGACGCGTCCTGACCCGGTTCGGGTCACTCTTCGCCCGGCCGGCGAGGCGATCCCTTCACGACCGACAAGAGGATACTCAGACCCTCCCAACACCGCAAGCTGAAAGCCCCGGCTTCGGCCCAAGAGGGTGCACGACATAGCTTTGCATGACATATGGCAGTTGAGTGTATGCTGTCTTCGCCAATTCCGGGATTGTCTCAAGTTGCATTTCGCGAAGTTGACAGTTGTTGCGCCAATTCCCCGGGGGTTGGCTTGGAGCAACTCCCAAATGTCGAACGTCGGCAGTACCAGGCCCAATGCCTCGTAAGGGCAGACGTCTTGCCAAGGGGATGATTCGGCGGAAACGAGACGATCTCCAGAGGAAAGAGGGCCTCGGAGAATTAAACTTTTTCGGAGCAGAAAGTTATGACGGCTGAAGGGTCCTCTGCCCTCCGCGACATCAAGTGAGCCCCCAAAACCGTGATGGTCAGCAGTTTTCCATCTTCACGAAAAGGTACCAGATCCGACATCAACCAAAAAATCAGGAGTCCTGCGATCGTTGCTTCTCTATATTTAATTATATGTTAATACTTGAAAACTGATTACTAATGACTCTCTGGGGGCTTCTGGGCGATCCGCTCGACGCGGATGCGCCGGATGCGGGTCGGGTCGGCGCGGAGGACGGTCAGGCGATGGCCGTCGATCGTGACGCTGTCGCCGGCCTGGGCCAGGCGGCCGAGCTGGTCGAGGATCAGGCCGCCGGCGGTCTCGGCCTCGGTCTCGGGGACGTCGACGCCGCACGCCTCGGCCAGGATATCGAGCGGGCAAGTGGCGTCCACCTCGAAGACGCCCTCGCCGAGCGGCATGACTTGCGGCGTCTCGCGGTCGAACTCGTCCTGGATCGGGCCGACCAGCTCTTCCAGGACGTTTTCGAGGCTGACCATGCCGACAACGCTGCCGTACTCGTCCAGCAGCATTGCCAGGTGGACCCGGTTGCGCTGGAACTCGATGAGCAGGTGGTCGAGCCGCAAGGTCTCGGGCAGGAAGGGGACCTTCCGCGCCCACTTGCGGAGGTCGGGCCGACCGTTGCTCGACGTCCCCGCGCGGAAGAGGTCCTTGACGTGGATCATGCCGATGACAGTCGTCAGGTCGTCCTCGCAGAGGGGATACCGCGTGTGCCCGGCCTGACGCGCGATCCGCAGGTTGTCTTCAATCGGGCGTGATAGGCTTAAGTAAACAATATCTGGGCGCGGGACCATCACCCGCCGCGCGGTCTTCTCTTCCAGGTTCAGCACGTTCTCGATCATCACGCGCTCGTTGCGCGAGAGGTGCCCCCCGGCGACGCTCTCGGCGACGATGTGCCGCAGCTCTTCTTCGGTGTGGGCCACCTCGGCGTAATCGGTCTGCCCCAGCCCGAGCATCCAGAGCGTCAGGTGGCTGGCGTTATTGAGCAACCAGATGACCGGCCAGAAGATGTAGTAGATCGCCATCAAGGGGGGGGCGGTCCAGAGCGCCACGACCTTCGCCGAGCGGATCGCCAGGCTCTTGGGGGCCTGCTCCCCCAGCGCCACGTGCAGGAACGTAACGAACGTGAACGCGGCGATCGGTACCATCCAGATGAGCGAGATCGAGACCGCTCCCAGCGCGATCCGGCTCGCCTCCAGCCCGCGCGCCTTGAGCAGGTGCTCGATGCCCGCCACCATCCGTTTCTCGATCGCCCAGCCGAGCGCCAGGCTCGCGACGGTGATCCCCACCTGCGAGGCCGACAGGTAGGCATCGAGCCGGTCGAGCGCCCGGCTGGTGAGCTTCGCCGCCCAGTTCCCCTCCTCCACCAGTTGGTCGATCTGGCTCGTCCGAACCTTGACCAGCGCGAACTCGGCGGCGACGAAGAACCCGTTGACGAACACCAGCCCGGCAATGATCAGGAAATCGGCCAGTCCCATGGGGAGCATCGCCCTGGCAACGAGTCGTAGACGGCCCCGGAACGCGGTGAGCCCGTCCACCGACCCCGATGATTGTAACGGATTTTCCGGGAGAGGCGGTAGGCAATCGGTCGTGAAGGAAGGAAAACGATCCATGGTAAGCCGTTAATGCGGTCCGGGTGTGCAGATTCGGGGTTCCTCTTCTCCTGCCTACTTCCAACTCTCTTTGCAAAGAGGCTTCGACCAGGAGCGCTCCGTTCCGGCTCGATGACGGGCAGCTCGCCCGGATCCCCGCGGACAGCTATCTCGTCGCCGAAAGGCTGTTCGACGCCGAGGAGATCGACCTGCTCCACACGATCGCGCGGGCCGACTGCCGGCTGGAATCGGAGGCGGCCCACCGCCGCGACGGCGAAGGGGGGATCATCACGCTGGCGGTCCACAACC
>JBKOZB010000060.1:0-11380 GCA_046744225.1 Planctomycetota bacterium
GGTCGGGGGTCTGTTCTCCCAAGTTCATCAATCTCCTCCATTCTTATCTGAGAATCGCTGAAAATGGGGTGGAAAGTTGACCTTGATCGGTCGGATTGGTAAGATTGCAGCGATTCCAGAGCGGAGAGGGAGTCATAAGGCGCCATGTCTGCCGAGATGACGGTCGATGTTGATTGGTCCGAGGTCAATGAGCGGCTCAAGGGAGGGCGGCCTCAGGAGATTCTTCGCTGGACGGTGGAGACATTCTACCCCAAACTGACGATGGCAACCGCGTTCGGTCCGGAAGGGTGTGTGATCCTGCACATGCTTTCGGAGATCGAACCGCGGGTGCGGGTGTTCAACCTGGACACGGGCTACCAGTTCTCCGAGACGCTGGCGCTCCGCGACCGGATCGCGGAGCGGTATGGGATCGAGGTCGAGCTGATCCGGCCCGATACGACCGTGGCCGAGTACGAGGCGAGGTTCGGCGGCCCCTTATATGTGGCCAACCCCGATCAATGCTGTTACGACCGTAAAATCATTCCGCTCCGCCGGGCGGTGGTCGGATACGACGCCTGGATCTCGGCGATCCGGGCCGACCAGTCGGCGCACCGGGCCCGGGCGAACGTGGTGGGCTGGGATGCGAAGTTCAGCCTGGTGAAGGTCAACCCGCTGCTGACCTGGACGAACCGCGACGTCTGGGCGTTCGTGGTCGCCCACCACGTTCCGTATAACCCGCTGCACGACCAGGGGTATCCGTCGATCGGTTGCTGGCCTTGCACGCGGGCCGTCGGGGCGGGCGAGGACGAGCGGGCCGGCCGTTGGGCGGGCCAGGCCAAGACCGAGTGCGGGCTGCACTCGCTCGATAGCAGTCAGCTCTAGAAAAGAGTAGGCAGGAGGCAGCCATGACAGGGGATCATGACCGTGAGTTCTCTGGAATCATTCCCGTCGAAGCCGCTCGCCTCCCGCCGGCCTCTTTTTGTCTTATTACGGCCTACGACTGATCCATGAAGATTTCCGCGAAGGCCGAGTATGCATGTCTGGCGGTCCTCGCCCTGGCGCGACAGCGTTCCGGGGACCCGCCGGTGCGCATCCGCGAGATTTCCGAGGCGCATGGCATTCCCGAGCGCTACCTTGTCCAGATTTTGCTGCAGCTGAAGGGGGCCGGGCTGGTCACGAGCACGCGGGGAGCGTCGGGGGGATACCGCCTGGCCCGGCCCGCCGGCTCGATCTCGCTCGGCGAGGTTCTGACCGCCATCGACGGCCCCGATGCACCCCCGCGCGAGCCGCTCAAGCCCGCCGCGCAGGTGTTGTCCGCCGTCTGGGAGCTCGTCCGCGCCGCCGAGCGTGCGGTGCTCGACCAGATCTCGATCGCCCAGCTTGCCGAACGGACGGCTCCCCGCGAGTGGGTGATCTGAGCTGGTCCAATCCGATCCGATCGGAGCAGGACCGGAGGCGGCCGTCCTTCTCTTGGCTTGGAACCCATGACCTCTCGGGCGCGTACGTTGCGTCCGGATCTTGCATCTGAAAGGAGTCCGGCGATTTCTGCTCTGAATACTCCTTATGGCGGCGCTCTGGTCGATTTGCTGGTCGACGACGCTCAAGCCGCCGAGATGAGGGCGACGGCCAAGGACCATGCCAGCCTGACCCTCGACGAGCGGGGGCTATGCGACCTCGAGTTGCTGGCGGTCGGCGGCTTCTCGCCGTTGACCGGCTTCCTGGGCAGGGCCGACTACGAGCGGGTCATCGGCGAGATGCGGCTGGCCAACGGGACGCTCTGGCCCCTGCCCGTCACGCTCCCGGTGACACCCGGAAAGGGCATCGCCGAAGGGAAGCCGGTCGCCTTGCGCGACGTCTACGGCAACCTGCTCGCGTTCCTGCACGTCGAGGAGATCTACGCCCACGACAAGGAGAGCGAGGCGCGGCACGCGTACGGCTCGAACGACACCAAGCACCCGGCCGTTGTGTACCTCAACCGGCAGCCCGGCCATTACGCGGCCGGACGGCTGGAGGTGCTTCGCACCCCGCCCCACTATGATTTCGTCGAGCTGCGCCGGACGCCCAAGCAACTGCGCGTGCACTTCGACTCGCTCGGCTGGACCAAGGTCGTCGCCTTCCAGACGCGCAACCCCCTGCACCGGGCCCACGAGGAGCTGACCAAGCGCGCGGCCAAGCAGATCGGCGGCGGGCTCTTGATCCACCCGGTCGTCGGTGTGACCAAGCCGGGCGATGTCGATCACTTCACCCGCGTCCGCTGCTACCGGGCGCTGGTCGATAACTACTACGAGCCCGGTTCGGTCGTCCTGAGCCTGCTCCCCCTGGCGATGCGGATGGCCGGACCGCGCGAGGTCTTGCTCCACGCGATCATCCGGCGCAATCACGGCTGCACTCACTTCATCGTCGGCCGGGACCACGCCGGTCCCGGCAGCGACAGCACGGGCAAACCGTTCTATCCGCCCTACGCCGCGCAGGAGTCGATGGCCAAGCACAAGGATGAAATCGGTGTGGAGATGGTCGATTTCAAGCAAATGGTCTACCTACCCGACGAGAACCGCTACAGCCCGGTGGACGAGGTGCCCGCCGGCACGAGGACGGCCGACATCTCGGGCACCCAGGTGCGCGACAACTACCTGGCCAAGGGGCTGCAACTTCCCGAGTGGTTCAGCCGCCCGGCCGTCGCCGAGATCCTCAACGAGGCCAACCCCCCCAAGTTCCGCCAAGGGCTGACCATCTGGTTCACCGGCCTGTCGGGCTCGGGCAAGAGCACCGTGGCACACGCCCTCGTCGAACGCCTGGCCGAGTTCGGCCGGAACGTCTCGTTCCTCGACGGTGACGAGATACGCACCCACCTGTCGAAGGGGCTTGGCTTCAGCAAGGCGGACCGCGACGAGAACATCAACCGCGTCGGCTACGTCGCCGGCCTCATCGCGCAGCACGGCGGCACGACCCTCTGCGCCGTGATCAGCCCGTATCGCGGGCCGCGCGACAACGCCCGCAAGTACTCCAAAGGGAACTTCGTCGAGGTCTACTGCGACACCCCGATCGCGGTCTGCGAGCGGCGAGATGTCAAGGGCCTCTATGCCAAGGCCCGTGATGCTGTCGCGGAGGGCAAGCCGATGGGCTTTACCGGCGTCGATGATCCCTATGAGCCCCCGCTCAACCCCGAAGTCACGCTCGACACGAGCAAGCAATCGGTTCAGGAGTGCGTCGATCAGATCATCGACAAGCTGCTCGAGCTAGGCTATATCCTGCCGCACGGCCACATCGTCGAGTGACGATCGACAGACGTTCTCGGGAAATCCGACGCCCGGGTCACCGCCATCGGAAGTCCGGGCGTTTTCATTTCGCCAAGGTTCTACACCGACTCGACCTGCGAGTCGAAGACCCGCACCTTCGCCCAGTTCTCCTTGTTCTCTTCGACGAATGCGTTGTGCAACGGGGCGACCTGGTAGGCGTCGTGCGATGCCTTCGAGTCGAAGATGACGTGCAGCGCGACGTCGAAGTCGCGGTCGTTGACCGGGCGGTTCAGCTCCTTCTCAAGCGTGCCGCACGCGAAGAAGACGACCCCCGGATGCTTTGCGAGGTATTTCTTGCACGCCGCGACGAGCGTCTGCACGGCCGAATCGGAGCGATCCTTCAGCGAAAAGTAGACGTTATGGGCCTGCATGTCGGTCTCTCGGTCCTGCGGGATTTAGGGATGGCGGTCACGCGCTCGCCACGGGTTCCGTCGCCCCGAGCGTCTTGCGGATCGTCTGGGCATTGACGGGCTGGATGACCCCGCGCTCGGTGATGATGCCGGCGATCAGGGCGGCGGGGGTGACGTCGAAGGCGGGGTTGTAGACCGTGACCCCCTCGGGGGCGGTCTGGCGTCCCAGCCCGTGCGTGACCTCGCGCGGGTCGCGCTGCTCGATCGGGATGGCCGAGCCGTCGGGGATCGAGAAGTCGAAGGTGCTCGACGGTGCGGCGACGTAGAACGGGATGCCGTGGGCCCTGGCCAGCAGGGCGACGCCGTACGTGCCGATCTTGTTCGCCGTGTCGCCGTTGGCCGCGATCCGGTCGGCGCCGACGACGACCATCTGCACCTTGCCTTCTTTCATGACCTGCGCGGCCATGTTGTCGCAGATCAGGGTGACGGGCACTCCCCGGCGCTGCAGTTCCCAGGCGGTCAAGCGAGCCCCCTGGAGGAGCGGGCGGGTCTCGTCGGCGAAGACGTGGATGGCCTTCCCCGCCTCGTGCGCGGCGAAGAGGACGGCCAGGGCGGTGCCGTAATCGGCGGTCGCCAGGCCGCCAGCGTTGCAGTGGGTCAGGACCCCCTGCCCCGAGCCGACCAGCCCGGCGCCGAACCGCCCGATGGCGCGGCACATGGCCTTGTCCTCGTCGGCGATCGCGCGGGCCTCGGCCAGCACGCGTTCGAGCAATGCGGGCGGAGCGAGGTCGCGCCCGGCATTGACCACGCGGTCGATCCGGTCGAGCGCCCAGAACAGGTTGACCGCGGTCGGGCGGCTCGTCCGGAGCGAGTCGGTCGCGTCGCGGATCGCGCGGCGCAGGTCGTGGATCGAGCCTCGGAGCGCGGCCTGGCCGCCCAGGACCGCGCCGTAGGCCGCGGCGATCCCGATCGCCGGCGCGCCTCGGACGCGGAGCGATCGGATCGCCTCCCACACGGTCGGGACGTCGCGGCAGTCGATCCGGAGGAACTCGGTCGGCAGCCGCGTCTGGTCGATCAGCCGGACGAACCCGTCGGCCGCGTCCCCGACCCAGCCGACCGTCTCGAGCGCCTGGGTGTCCTGGACGGCGCTCACAGCTCCTCGTCCCCCTCGTCCTCGTCCGACTCCTCGGGATCGATCCAGGCGTAGAACTCGGAGTAGATGTCCCAGATGCTCTTCATCACGTGCTTCAGGTCGCCCGGCTTCAGCGGCGCGTGGTCCCCGGTGTAGCCGGCGACCTCGGCGGAGATCTTCAGCAGGTCGAGGTTCTGCCGCCGCATCTCCAGGAAGATCTGGCTTTGGGTGTCGAGTTCGAGCGCCTCCTCGAGCGCCTCTTCGACTTCGTCCTCGGTGTCATGGTCGTGGTCGTGCTCGTTTTCATTCTCAAAATCATCTTCGCTCATCGCCAGGGCTCCCAGAGAGAAAAGTTCACGGGGCGGTCATCGATCGAAGCGACGCAACGGGGCCGCGTCCACCTTACACGCTGCTTGCGGAATCGGCCAGGGCGCTCAAGGGCGTGTAGGGCAGGCCGAAGGTCGCGGCGACGGCCTGGTTGGTCACGCGCCCCTGGGCGATATTGACCCCCTCGGCGACGCCCAGCGACGCGGCGGCGACCTGGCGCCAGCCGTGCCGGGCGATCTGGAGCACGTACGACAGCGTCACGTTGCAGAGCGCGTAGGTGCTGGTCCGGCCGACGGCCCCGGGCATGTTCGTGACGCAGTAGTGGACCACGCCGTCGATGACGTACGTCGGCTGGCCGTGTGTCGTGGGCCGGCTCGTCTCGACGCAACCCCCTTGGTCGATGGCGACATCGACGATGACCGCCCCGTTCTTCATCCGCGCCAGGTCCGCGCGGCGGACGAGCCGAGGGGCGCGGGCGCCGGTGATCAGGACGGCGCCGATGACCAGGTCGGCCCGCCCGATCGTCTCCAGGATCGTATGCCGGTCGGAGTAGAGAGTGGTGACGTTTGGCGGCATGATGTCGTCGAGGTAGCGGAGTCGGTCGAGGTTGACATCGAGGATGCGGACGGTCGCGCCGAGCCCGGCCGCCACCTTGGCGGCGTTCGAGCCGACGATGCCCCCGCCCAGGATCGCGACCTCGGCCGGGGCGACCCCCGGCACGCCCGACAGCAGGATGCCCCGCCCTTCCTGCGGCCGCTCCAGGTACTTCGCCCCCTCCTGGATGCTCATCCGGCCGGCAACCTCGCTCATCGGGGTCAGCAGCGGCAGGTTCCCCTTTGCGTCGCGCAGCGTTTCATAGGCGATGGCGGTGATCCCGCTGTCGAGGATCGCGCGGGTCAGGGCCTCGTCGGCGGCGAAGTGGAAGTAGGTGAAGACGGTCTGCCCGCGCCGCAGGTGGAGCCATTCGGAGGACTGTGGCTCCTTGACCTTGACCACCAGGTCGGCGCGGGCCCAGATCTCGGCCGCCCGGCTCACGATCGTCGCGCCGGCGGCTGCGTACTCCGCGTCGGCGATCCCGCTCCCCAGCCCCGCGCCGGTCTCGACCAGGACCGTATGCCCGAGTCCGGTCAATTCCTCGGCGCCCACGGGGAGCATCGCTACCCGGTACTCATCCGCCTTGATCTCTTTGGGGACCCCGACGATCATCCCGAAACTCCTCAAGGCCGGACGGCTGGGCCTCGGCATCCCCCTCCGCGCCGCGCCCATTCGATCAGACCCGCCGCAGGGAATCAAGTCGGACGGACCGGACCGGCGCTCAAGTTTCCGCGGCGAGGCCCCCACGCACGGCGGCCTCGATATCGGCCGATTCGAACCGCTCGTCGCCTTGCAAGCCGCCGCCGGGCCCGAGCCGAAGCCGCCAGGCCTGGCGGATCGGTCCGAAGCCGAGCGCGGCCGCCGCATGGGCCGAGAGGACGAGCCGGAGCCGCTCGCGGGCGTCTGGAGCGGTGGTGTTGCTGACGAGGACGAGCTGCCATGACCCGTGGCGATCCTGGGCAAGCAGGTCGATCCGACCCTGAAAGACGGTGGGATCGGCGGAGTCGGGGGGCCAGGCGACCGTCCAGGCCAGGTCGCGCTCGATCTCCGTCGCGTCGGCCAGCGCGCGGCCGAAGGCCCCTTCGAGCCAGGGGCGGAGCCGGTCGAGGGCCTCGGCCACCAGGCCCGCGGGCGCGAGCGGGTCCTGCCGCCGCGCCGCTCGGGATGCGATGACGGGTAACTGGCCAGATTGAAAGCATTTCGGGTCAGCCAGGATCGACCGGACCAGGCGATCGAGCCGGGCCGCGCGAGGGGAAAGTCCCCAGGCCGGGTCAAGATCGACGAACTTCGGCCGGCGCGCGGCGGGCGGAGCGGGAGAGGCGAGCGGTGCGGGAGTCGCCGCGATCGCCTTGGCGATCGCATCGAGCGGCGGGCGCCAGCCGCCTCGGCGAGAACGCTCGGCCCCGCTGGGTGGGCATTCCCGCGTCACCTCGACCCGGGGCGCGGACCAGCCGTCGGGGAGCGTGGCTCGGCATTCCCCGGTCCGCCGGTCGAACCGCTCGTCGAGCAGGATCATGGCGGGCGAGACCGGCTTCTCCGCAGGCCCCATCCCGGCCGAGAGGATCAAGGCGTCGCGCGCCCGGGTCGTCGCGACGTAGAAGAGCCGGAGCGCCTCGTCTTGCTCGTCGCGATGCTCGATCGCCTGGTAGGCTAGCCAGCCCAGGCTCTGCTGCGAGCCCGGGTTGTCGCCTTCGGCCGAGGCCGGGCCCTCGGCCGTCCGGTCCTTCGAGGGGCGGACCAGCGGCCCGAGCGCCGGGTGGAATGCGACGGAATCGCGATCGCCGCCCGGCTTGCGGTTGAGGTCGGGAAGGACGACGATCGGGAATTCGAGCCCCTTGGCCTGGTGGATCGACATCAGTCGGACGCTCGTTCCTTCCTCGTCGGTCGTGGCGGCCTGTTCCTCGCGGGGCGGCCGACGCAGGTCGGCGCGGAGTCGAGCGACGAACGCGGCGATCGTGAACCCGCCTTGCTGGTCGAAGCGCCGGGCGAGCCGGACGAGCTTGCGCACGTTCGCTCGCTTCCGCGCACCCAAGAACTCGCCCAGGAGCGCCGGCTCGTAGCCCGACTCATCGAGCACCTGATCGACCAGCGCGGTAATCGAGACACGGTCCTTGATCTCCCGCCATCGCCACAAGAGCTCCCGCGCCCGCTCGGCCTGGCGGCGATCGAGGGTCGACAGCTCAGCAATCTGCTCGATCCGCTCCAGCCCCTCGGAAAGGTCTCCGTGTTTCGAGGTCGCGAGCCAGAACAGCCCCTCGTCGCTCAGGCCGAAGAACGGGCTTCGCAGGGCACCGGCCAGCGAGACGACGTCGCACGGGTCCTCGATCACCGATAGCAGGTTGATCAAATCATGGATTTCCTGCTGCGTGTAGAAGGCCGAGCCGCCGATCAGGTGATAATCGAGCCCCTCCTCGTCGAGGGCCGACTCGTACGGCCCGACGTCGGTCATCGCGCGGAAGAGCAAGACGATGTCGCCAGCATTCGCCGGGCGCGGCTGTTTCGACTTCTTGTCGCGGATCGTCCAGCCGGCGTCGAGCCGCTGCCGGAGCCGTCGGGCGATCCAGCGGGCCTCGATCTTCCGGCGCTCGTGGGCCAAGCTGCGGGCGCCCAGCGCCTCCTCGTCGGTCTCGACGGCCCAGAGGAACTCGACCGCGGGCCCATTGCCGAGAGCCTCGGCCTTCGCGCCGGGGAGGAGCCGGGTTTCGGGTCCGGGGAAGGTCTCGGCGAACAGGGCGTTGACGAAGTCGAGCACGCCCGGCACGCTCCGGAAGTTCTCGGTCAGGGCATGCTGGCCCTCGGCCGGGAAGCGGTCGCGAAACTCCTGGAAGATCCGCGGCTGGGCGCCCCGGAACCGATAGATCGACTGCTTGAAGTCGCCGACCAGGAAGAGCCGGCCTTGCGCGAACTCGGCACCCCCGAGCCGTTCGAGGATCTCGCTCTGGACCGGGTCGGTGTCCTGGAACTCATCGACGAGCAAGCGTGCGATCGCCTCATCCGGCGCCAGCTCCGCGCTCGCGGGCCGCGCGCGGAGCAGCGCGCGGGTCTTGAGGATCAAGTCGTCGAAATCGAGCCCGCTCCGCGCGCGCTTGGCCGCGTCGTACTCGCGGCGAGCGCGCGCCGCCAGGCGGGCGAACCGCAGGCCGTGCTCGGCGGCCGCGCGGGTCTCCTCCTCGTCCCACCGGCTCTTCTTGAGGAAGTCGTCGATTGCCTCGCGCAGGCACGTCAGGGCGTCGCGGACCGCCTCGTAGATCTCGGGAGAGGGCCAGTGATTCTTGGTGCCCGCCCCCTGGACCATCGTCTCCGCGCGGACCTCGGCCAGCCAGGCGTCGGAGGGGTCGAGATGGTCAAGGCCGGGCAGGCGCTCCAGGAGGAACGCCCGTCGCTCGCGCATTCTGGGATGGGTCGATTCGTGCGGGGCGAGCCGCTCGATGCAGGCCCGCGCCGCCTGGACGACCTTGCGGAGCCGGGCGGCACGCCCCTGGCTCGTCCAGGCCGCCCGCCAGAGCGCGATCAATTCGTCGGGGGTTCGTTCGGCCCACTCGTCGATCTCGCCCAGCGAGCGCCGGGCGAGCAGCTCGGCGAGCGACTCGCGGACCCAGCCGAGGCCGAACTCGACGGCCAGCTCGATCAGGTCGGGGTCGCAGTCGGCGAGCCAACGGCGCAGGCACTGCGCCAGCGCCTCGTCGCGCACCGTGCCGGCGATCGACTCGTCGAGGATCGAGAAATCGGGATCGATCCCCGCCTCGATCGCGTGCCGCCGGAGCCACTGGCCGCAGAACTCGTGGAACGTGCCGATCGGGGCGGCTTCGAGTCCGCGGAGCACCACGCGCCAGTGCGCAGGATCGTCGCCCGCGGCGAGCCGGTCCCGGCATTGGTGGCGGATGCGCTGGCGCAGCTCACGCGCGGCCTTCTCGGTGAACGTCAGGGCGACAATTTCGCGGAGCGGGCGGCGGTCGGCGCCGTCGAGGTCGCCGAGGAACCGGGCGGTCAGCACCGTCGTCTTGCCGCACCCCGCCCCCGCGCTCAGGGCCACGCTCGCCCCCTGCACGGCCAGGGGTCGCGATTGCTGGTCGGTCAGGCCGGGCGTCGCGGCGGGGGCTCGGTCCAGGGGCCCGCTGATGCTGTCCGATTCTGGGTCGGGTGGAAGACTCGGCATAAGACAGTAAAATAGCACTGACGGAGCCATAATTCTCATGGAAATTCCAGAGTTGCGGCGTTTTTCTCCTCATTCCCTCCCAGAACTGGGGCCCCGGTTTCGGGAGGCGGATATCCTCAGAAACAAGGGAAAAACAGCAAACGATCCTCCCGAAACCCGAGCGCGAGTTTTGGCAGACGGCCGACGGCGGCTTTGGCCACCCGCGACCCCCGAGCTGGGATCGGCGGTCGAGGGGTCGGCGGCGGGGTCGCTCATGTCGGGGTATCCTCAGGGTGCCGAATGAAACGAGCATTCACTCACTCTTACTATCCCAATGACTTGAGAGTGAAATCCATACAATCCGTGGAATTCCTCCGATTCACTTAATATTCAAAATCAGGCTCGGCGTCCCGTCGCGCCGCTTGCCGAGCGCGCGGACCTGCTTGATCCGACAGACCGCGCCGTACTCGCAACGGTGGATGCAGTCGTCCTTACGAGAATCGACGGCGAAGACGCCGTGGCGGAGCTGATCGACGACCGCCAGGACGTACGCTTCGAGCCGGGCCTGGTCGTCGGGCCAGGCGTTCAGGGGGATCGGTTTGTAGCCATCTCCGCCCAGGCCCCAGTAGCCGACGTCGTGCAGCCCCGCGGCTTCCTGGGCCAGGATGATCCGCTCGACGGCCAGCGCGTAGAGCGGCAGTTGCAGGTAAAGTGCCTCCTTCACCTCGTTCTTGGAAGGGCAGGTCCCGGTCTTGTAATCGATGACCCGGAAGCCGGCGCGGCCGGGGGCCAGGATGAGGTCGATGCGGTCGATCTTCCCCTGGAGCCGGACGGCCCCTGCGCCCGCGCCGATCGACAGACTGGGGAACGAGGCCGGGTCCTCCTCGTCGTGGCCGAAGACAACCTCGAACCGATGCGGCACAGGAGGGGCGGCGGGGTCGAGCGCCTCATACGCCTCGTGTTGCTGGACATACCGTACGATCGTCCGGCTCAGCCGGCGCCGCTGGATTTCGTGCAGGCCCGAATCGACCCCAGAATCCGTCGTCAGCTCGACCCGCATCTCGTTCTGAATAATGATGTCCGCCAGGTCGAGCCGACTCGTTCCTCCCTGGCTCCGCCACTGCTCCAGCAGCTCCAGGATGTGATGGACGCGGCTCCCGCGCTCGACCGCGTCTTCCTCCAGCTCGTCGTGCTCGTCCACCGGCTGGAGCTTGAGCACGTAGCGCAGCAAGAACTGGAACGGGCAGAAGATGAACGATTCGAGCTGGCTCGGGCTGAACGTGTAATCTGGTCCGAACTTCTGCCGGATCTTGTGGAGGGCCCGCGGGTCGCGGAGGATGCCGTCGAAGATGTCGAAGTCCCTCGTCCGCGCGCGCTGATGCGCGACGAGCAGCGCGGCGGCCGTGCCATCGAGCGCCCGCCGGTGCCTGGGCGCCCGCGCCAGGGCGAGCAGCCCGGAGCGGTCGTCCGCCAGGCTGGCGCGCGCGACCGCGCGGACGCGGGCGTCGGCCGGCGCGCCCGCCAGGTCGGGCTGGTCGATCAGGGCGGGGTCGAAGCGACGGTGCTC
>JBKOZB010000263.1:0-3469 GCA_046744225.1 Planctomycetota bacterium
GCTTTGTTCCTAACCAGCTGATTCTTGACCTCGACAGGCAACTGGATGGAGAGGTGTCGGCCACGGCGATAGGTGTCCCAGGCCATATCAAGTACTCCATAATTAAATTGTATATCGGTATCTACACCAGTAACGACAGGCCAAGAGGCCGGTGCGTTCCTGCCACCTTTCTAAACTTTCCCGCGGGAAATCCTATTCCGACGACCGCTCTCCAGCCTATTCAAATTATAGTTAATATAAACAACATCATTTTGACAAGGACCCATTATGAGATTAAGCGAAATCACATCCGCCGACCGCCGTAGAATCCGACTGCGAACCGAATCGCCCCAGCCCGATCCCTACCGTGGTATTCCCCCGAAACCAGCTCAGCCCACCCGACAGACCAGAACCGGCATCCAAGCGGCTCGCCCGCCGCAACCGCCACAACCACCACCCAAGGCCGTCCCACCTTCGCCATCAGAACCGCCGGAGCCTCCCCAGCCGAAGTCCCAAGGTGGAGAACATAGACCACCCAAGCAGCCCAAGCAAGTCAAGCGGGAGATCAAGAGCAAGTAATTAGTCCTTAAACAAGCGTAATGGGACGATTGACATAGGGCTGTCAGTGGCTCAAACGCTGTGAATCAAGGCAGAAACCTAAACGATAAAATTAGGAGAAGCGCTCACTCGAAATCGACACACCATCTGAAACCGCCTTCCAGGAAAGCCTGGAATCATAGGGGTGATGTTCCAGGGAGCCTTCTCATTACGCTTGGTTGAGGATTAGTGAACAGCAGCGTACCAGTTCAGCTAATTGAACTAGTGATCAATTAACTAAGTTATAGCGACGTCTATCGATGCGCGGTCGGGACCAACTCGAGGCCCCGCCAGGTATGGCGGAGACCCCCCATCCCCCTATCCCCCAGGTCCCCAACGGGTGCCTCTTACCAGCGATATATTTTCGGAAATTATAAAATCGATCTCTGATGTGGCACAAAATCCACGAACGGGGAACGGTTTGCTGCGCAACGTATTGCCGTAAACAGGCTTGAATTGTTTAATGTAAAGCGGGCCGGGCTTGTGTATCGAGCACAAGCCCGAGCCCTGACACCCATCCTCTATAGCAGGAGTAGGTGCTACATGGAAAATACGTCTGAAGTCCAGGGGCCGCAATCCCCTCGATTCCCCTGGCCCAAACCCGGACCCACCGCACCCCAAGTCACCTGGAGCGAATTTCTGAAGCTGACCGCCGAGGCGTGTGAGAACCAATACCCAGGATCCCCTGGTCGGTTCATTGCCGCATACCTCCATGCGCTGTCGGCTCAGGCAATCGTCCTGGAAGCTGAATCGCCCGAGGCTCATGAGACCAAGGCTGAGCAGGTGCGGCTGCGTGAAGCTGCCTATTTCCAGGCCCTTGAGGATCAGTCGGGGTATTGGTGTATCACCGAACCTGAACCCAACCCTGAGGCCACGGGCAGCCTGGACGGCCATATGGATTCTGGCCCGATGCAGGCGTGGTTGGGCGATCCTTCGTGCGACGATACCTATATGAATTAGTATCCGAGGGTCTGGAGACTGGACCTGGAGGGGGTCCAGTCTCTAGCCTTTATCTCCGCCAGTGCCGCGAGTGGCTGGAACGCCTGGATCGCGGTGAGCGGGTCGTGGTGAACCTGCGGCCCGAGACCGATCCCGAGACGGAGTACGTCGCGTTCGACCGACCCCGTGTGCTCCGGGTGCTGGCCCGCATCATCGCCGACTTGGACGACCTGGCCGGTTTCCCACCGCTTGCCGACGAGGAGAAAGGTCAAGCCGAGGGCGCCAAGGCCCGGCGCATCCACCACCGACAACGGTTGGCAGAGCCCGAGCCGCCGCCGAAACGGTTGAGCATGCGGGAAGAACGGGCGGCCCTCCGGGCGTTGCTGGACCTTCCGCCTTTCGAGCGGGGCTGAACGAGCCCGGTCCGGGCCCTTTCGGTGGACCGTTTCGGCCCACGGCAGGCGACCGCGTTTTCCGCACCAAAAGACGCACCCTGCCGGCAACATTCGCTGATATCAATCGTCCTGCCCGACCGACCCTAACCCTGGATTAGGCGTACGAACTCTTGCAGTTCGCGGTCGTTGAGGTCGGAGACGGCCCAGTAAGTCATGCCCGACTGCGTCCATTGAAACAGATGATAGCCCTGGCGTGTGACGGTTGATGTCGCTCCTTCGGAGCCGGATGCCGACGGCCAGATGAAGAGATTGATGGAATGCTTGCGGCGCTGGTAGACCAGCGCCGCTACCGGCCGGTTGTGGAGGTAGTCGAGGCGCCCGCCGACCAAGGGGAAACCCTGGCCCGCCAGATCTTTCACCGGGGGCGAGAAATCGAGCTTCCCTTCGAACCACGGCTTGACCGTATGCGGGTCCGAAGACGCCACGTCGAAGCGGTGGGAGGGCAACATTTGCGAGCGGACATGGCTGGCGACCAGCTCCTGGGTCAAGAATGCATCGGCAGAACGAGCGGGCAGCGCACGAACCAGCCCCCAACCCGCGGCCATGATTAAGGCCAGCGATGCCGCGACGGCGAGCAGACGCCGGGGACGCACGCGCGGGGTGCGATCCGCATGGCTCGCCCCACACACGGACGATTGAACGCGCTGCGCCAGACCCGGAGGTGCCTGAAAATAGAGGGAGCTGTCCTGGATCGCTGCCCGTATCGCCTGAAGACTCGTGTGGGCTTGCGCGCACGCCTGGCACTCCTGGAGGTGCTGTTCGATCTCCAGGCTCTTCATCAGATCGAGCTCGCCGTCGACATAGCCGTGGATGAGCGTCTGTGTCTCTCGGCAGTTCAAGTTACGACCCCCAGTCCCCGCAGCCACGCAGCCGTTGATGCAGCCGCTCGCGGGCACGGGCCAGGCGGGACATGACCGTACCCAGGGGAATCCCGGCGATGGCGGCGATCTCCTTGTAAGGCAGACCTTCCAGCTCGCGGAGGACCACAACCTCCCGGAGCTCCAGGGGCAATTCTTCCACGGCCCATCGGACCGACTGCTGGTCTTCCTCGCGCAGGAGACGTTTTTCTGGATCCATAGCGTCGGATTCGACGCCGTGAATTTCCTCGTCAAAAGCCGTCGCGGGTCCGCGCGCCCGCTTCTGCTCGAGCCAGGAGTAACAGGCATTGCGGACGATCGTTAGCAGCCAAGCGCGGGCGTTCGCCCCGTGGAACCCGCCGAAGAATTTCAGGGCGCGCAGATAGGCCGCTTGCACCAGGTCCTCCGCATCATGGTCGTCGTGGGTCAGCCAGCGCGCCAGGTTGTACGCGGCGTCCAGGTGCGGTAAGAGGGCTTGTTCGAACCGCTCTCGCTCCTCGGCTCCTTGCACCGGCGATTCTACCTCTTCGTTGACACCCTCATTAAGTAAGACCGCGCATCTTGCTGTTTTACTCCCGAGTCTTCTCCAGAAATAGGGCGCAGTCGATCCGTCACCACCTCTCTCGCGGCAAAATCCCGAGT
>JBKOZB010000137.1:0-8391 GCA_046744225.1 Planctomycetota bacterium
TGACGTTCTGGGCGTGGAACCGGCGGTCCGAGGGCGAACGGTACTCCCGCAGGCAGTCGGGACACGGCGGGAACGCGGCCAGCGCGGTCCGGGCGCGGTCGAACGGGACCGAGGTCAAGGTCGTGAACCTCGGCCCGCATGCCGAGCAGCCCGAGAGCACGTAGCCGAAGCGGCGGTCGGCCGGGTCGAGGAACTCCGCGAGACACTCCGCGCAGGTGGCGAGATCCGGAGTGATCTCGGCCGAGGCGGACACGCTCGCGCGGACCTCGCTCTCGTCAATGGAGAACCCGAGGAGGGAGCACGGGGGGACCGAATGAGCGCGGACCTCGTCGATCCTCGCCTCGGCCGGGGCCTCGCGTGACAGGCGGGCCTGGAATTCATCGAGCCGCTCGGACGGCCCTTCGAGGTGGATCGCGACGCCGACCGGCGTGTTCTTCACCCAGCCGGCGAGCCCGCAGGCCCCCGCGAGCCGGGCGACGAACGGCCGAAATCCCACCCCCTGCACCCGCCCCGCGACGTGCAGCCGGCGGGCGGTGATGACCTCGCCAACTCCCGGCTCCTCGCACTCGGTCAATCGTCCCGGGGCGGGCTGGTCGATCGTCACGACCTTTCCGTCCGGGGTCCCCTCCGTGCCGCCCACCATTAATCTTTTCCTCTGTGATGAGGAGCCTCCGCGTCCTAGGATTGGGACAACAGGTCGAACAACTGGTTGCGGGTGGCCTTGAGCCGCTCGGAGACCGCCTGGAGGAGTCGCCGGGTGAGGGCGTAGCCCAGGTGAGGATCGGCATCACAGAGGGCGCGGAGCTTGGCCGCGTCCATCGCCAGGGCCTTGGTCGGTGTGAGGGTGTGGGCCGTGGCGGTCTTTGGCCGCAGGTCGAAGATACTCGACCAGCCGAAGATCTCACCCTTGCCCACGGTCAGGATCGTCTTCGGCCCCCGGCCGGGAATGACCAGATCGATTGCGACGCGACCCTCCTCGACGAGGTAGAGGGCGAACCCGACCTCGCCCGCGTGGAAAATGTCCTCGTTCGTCCGCCAGCGGACCGGCGTCGTCAATTCGGCCAGCCGGTCCAGTTGCTCCGGCGTAAAATCCTGCGTGAACGCCAGGGATTTCAGCCTGGTCGCGATCTGAGCGCTTTCCATGGGCCAATCTCTCCGCGAGACAGGGACGACGCGATTTCAGAAGACCAGCACGGACTTCGGCCCTGGCGCCTCTACCTCCGACCCGGTCTCGGGGCGGGCCGTCCGGACGATCAGCACCGGGCAGCGGGCCTCATGGAAGACCTTCTCGGCCACGCTCCCCATCACGACCCGCCCGAGCCCGGTCCGGCCGTGGCTCCCCATCACGATCAGGTCGCACTGGGTCTCCCGCGCCGCGCGGACGATCTCGTCGGCCGCGCCCCCCTCGACGACCTGATGCTCGACGGGGGAACGCCGCGTCCTGGGGGCAGAGCCGGGCCAGCCGCTCCTCGAAGGCTTGATAGTCCAGCTCGGGCGGGGGGCTGTCATGCCGAGCTCCCCGAAATCGATCTGAGGCTCGACGACGTGCAGGGCAATCAGGCGGGCACCCCGGGCGCGGGCCAAGCCGCAGGCCAGGGAAAGGGCATGCTCGGAGGGCGCCGAGGAGTCCGTCGGGTGCAGGATCGTTCGAAGAGGACGCATGGCTTGATCTTCGCGATGGGGCGGCCTCGAGATGATCACGTCCGCGTGTGACGCCGCGCCGAAGCAGACACTGGAAGGACGAGGGCAAAAAAAACCCGTCCATGCGTCCACACGCACGGCGGAGCCTTCTTAGCCATTCTTCCACGACCCATCGCGAGCCATGGCTCAACCTAAGAGAATAAAATCGCTCCGGGAAAAAGTCAAGCCCGGCGCGTGGAAGGCGCAGAGCAGCGGCCCTGGCGCCCTGGCAGGGGCGAGCGGGCGTTTGACGCCCTTCGGGATGGGTCCGTACAATCGTGAGGCTGCATCGCGGGAAGGGTCGTGCCCTGCGCGGGCGGAGCGAACCAGGGAGAGACTTGCCGATCATGCGTCCTACCTATCAGGTCACCGAGCTGCTGGGCGACGGGATCGGCCCGGAGCTGTCGCACTCCATCCACACGCTGGCCGAGGCGCTGCCGATCCGGCTCGACTTCCTCCCCGTGGACTTCACCCTGGAGAACCGTCGGGCGCGCGGCTCCAAGATCTACGACGAGGCGGTCGAGACGATCACCGCAACCAAGGTGGTGCTGAAGCACCCGACGGTGACGGCCGAGGAGAGCCCGAACCAGGTCCTGCGGCGTCGGCTCGACCTGTCGGTCATCCACCGACCGGTCTACACCATCCCGGGCGTGCCGACCAACTTCCGCCGCGACCTGGACGTGGACATTGTCCGGATCGCGACCGGCGGGACATACGACGACCCCGGCCGCCTAATCGGCGAGGACGGCGCGGTCAGCCTGCGGATCGTCGAGCGCCGGCCGGTGTTCGAGGCCGCGCGGTACGCCTTCAACCTCGCCCGGCGCACCGGCAAGCGCGTCACCAGCGCGTCGAAGTACACGATCCAGAAGGCGACCGACGGCCTGTTCGAGAGCGTCGCGAAGGAGGTCGCCCGCCAGTTCCCCGAGGTGTCGCACAACTCCGAGCTGTTCGACGCCCTGCTCGGCAAGCTCATCATGGCACCCGAGAAGTTCCAGATCGTGCTCGTGCTGAACGAGTACGGCGACTTCCTCAGCGACATGGCGTGCGGTCTGGCCGGCTCGCTCGGCATTGGCGCCAGCGCCAACCTGGCGTTCGACCCGGCGGCCGTCGTCCGTGTCGCGCTGTTCGACGCCGCGCACGGCACCGCGCCCGACATCGCCGGCAAGGACCTCGCCAATCCGACGGCCATCTTCCTCGCGCTCGCGATGCTGCTCTACCAGATCGGCGAAATCACCATCGGCCAGGCGGTCAAGAACGCGACGCTCGACCTGCTCCGCCAGGGGGTCCGCACCCGCGACCTGGGGGGCCAGGAATCGACCGAGAGCTTCACCACCGCTGTCGCCACCGAGGTCGCCTGGCGGCTCGCCCCTATCGCCGCCGAGCCGCTGCCGGCCGAGGACCGGGCGCGGGCCCACTAACCTACGTATCCTCGCCAAGCCAGACAACCTGGAACAATCGGGCCGTGAACGCTCCCCATCTTGACGAGACGGATAGAACCTCGGTTAAATTCAGGGCGTCATTCAGGGTGCTGGCGAAATGAACGCCGAGTCCTCCGGGCGACCGGGGGAGCGAGGGACCCAAGGAACGGGGGCGAATCGCGGCCAACATGGTGCGACGGGGCCTCTTCGGCCCCGAGCCCGACAGCTAACCTCGTAGGCGTCCGAGGGGTGTTTATCCTCATCGTCCCGTCCGTGGCGTCGGGCGATCGCCGGTCTTGGGCAGCCGGCCCCCACGGCGCTCGGTCGAGAAGAGTCGTCCTGAGACGAACGGCAATCGATCGAAGTCGATGCGTCGCGGCGGCGATGTGCGGCCCGCACCTGGTCCGCTCGCCCCGATTCTCGTTCTTTGGGGAACAACCACGAACATGCCCTCCGACGATCTTCCCTCCGCCCAGTCCGCTGGTCCCCCATCCGCCGTCGCCGCGCCGGCTCGGAGGCGCAAGTCGCTCACGCCGAGCCAGGTGCTGGTCGTCACCAGCGTAATGTTCACGTTCATCTCGTACTGGCGCACCGCCGCGATCGTGCTCTGCGACCTAGCGAGCACGGCCTACTACATCGGCGGCATCGTCGAGTCGCAGATCGGCAAGGCGGCGCCCTGGTTCATCCTGGCGGTGATGGTCTTCAGCTACTTCGTCCGGATGGTCTACATCGAGAGCTGCTCGATGTTCGTCCGGGGCGGCGTGTACCGGGTCGTCAAGGAGGCGATGGGGGGCGGCCTGGCCAAGCTCTCGGTCTCGGCGTTGATGTTCGACTACATCCTGACCGGCCCGATCAGCGGCGTCTCGGCCGGCCAGTACATCATCGGCCTGATCGGCGACCTGCTCCACATCACCCTCACCCAGACGCAGATCGAGCTGGGCTCGGCGGGCATCGCCATCGCGATCACCCTGTACTTCTGGCGGGTGAACATCCGGGGTATCCACGAATCGAGCGACAAGGCGCTGAAGATCATGGGGGCGACCACGATCATGGCCGTCATCATGATCGTCTGGTGCCTGGTGACGCTGGCCGTCCATCCCGAGAAGGCCAAGCTCCCACCGGCGCTCCCCGACCTCTCGCGGTCCGACCAGCCCGGCTCGCCGAAGCTCGACGCCGACGGCAAGCCGATCCCCGACGCCCTGGGCAGTCCGCTCGATCCGCTCGGCTTCATCGGCCGCACGCAACTGGGCGACGCCCTGCGGCCGGAGCACATCCACTGGCTCAGCCTGATCGGCGTGCTGGGGATCTTCGTCGCCTTCGGCCACTCGATCCTGGCGATGAGCGGCGAGGAGACGCTGGCGCAGGTCTATCGCGAGGTCGAGAGCCCCAAACTGAAGAACTTCAAGAAGGCGGCGTTCGTCGTCTTCGTCTACAGCCTGCTCCTGACCTCGCTGATCAGCTTCCTCGCGGTGATGATCATCCCCGACAACCTACGCCTGGCCAAGTACGGCGGTAACCTGATTGGCGGGCTGGCGATGAGCGTCGTCGGCCCGCACTGGGCCAGGCTCGCCCTGAATGCGCTGGTCGTCGGCGTCGGGTTCCTGATCCTCTCGGGGGCGGTCAATACGGCGATCGTCGGCTCGAACGGCGTGCTGAACCGGGTGGCCGAGGACGGCGTCCTGCCCGAGTGGTTCCTCAAGCCGCACCCGAAGTACGGCACGACCAACCGCATCTTGAACCTGGTCGTCGGGCTCCAGATCTTCACGATCGTGGCGAGCCGGGGCAAGGTGCTGACCCTGGGCGAGGCGTACGCCTTCGGCGTCGTCTGGAGCTTCGTCTTCAAGGCGCTGGCGATGCTCGTGCTCCGGTTCACCGAGCCGCAGCACCGCGAGTACGAGGTACCGCTCAACTTCAAGGCCGGAAAATACGACGTGCCGCTGGGGATCGCGCTGATCTTCCTGGTCCTGGCCGCCACGGCGGTGGTCAACTTCATGACCAAGGAGGTGGCAACGATCTCGGGCGTGATCTTCACGGCGGCCTTCTTCGCGGTCTTCACCACCTCGGAGCGGGCGCACCAGAAGCGGTCGGGCCACGCCGCGGGCGAGCCCCACGAGCACCTGGAGCAGTTCAACCAGGCGACGGCCGGCGAGATCAGCCCGACGACCCTGGGGATCACCATGCCCTACCGCAAGCTCGTCGCGATCCGCTCGCCCTACAACCTGTCGATGCTGGAGAAATGCCTGGCCGAGACCGACCCGGAGACGACCGACGTCGTGGTCATGACGGCGAGCGTGATCCCCCCGGCCAGCGACGACTACGTCCCCTCGATCACCGACGCCGACCGCGCGCTGCTGACGGCGGTCGTCAACCTGGCCGAGCACGCCGGCAAGCCAGTCAAGCCGCTGATCGTGCCGACCAACGAGCCGATCTACGCCCTGACCCGCACCGCGCACACGATCGGGGCCCAGGAATTGATCATGGGCCTGTCGAACAAGTTCGACCCCGACATGCAGCTCGACCAGGTGGCGCTCTACTGGCTCAACATCTGCACGGGCGATCCCTTGCCGCTGACCATCCGCGTGCTGGGCAAGGAGCGCGACGTCCGGCTCGACATCGCCGGCGGCAGCCAGATCCCCAAGTACACCGAACGAGAGCGGGTCTCGGCGCGGACTCTGGCCGAGCTGCGCGCGAGCTGGCGCGGGGTGAGCAAGCTCTTGCTGGCCTACGATGGCAGCAGCCTCAGCGCCGACTTCCTCGACACGGTCCTCAGCTTCCTCGACCCGTCAATCGCCGTGACGCTCATCGATGTCGCCGAGAACGGCCGTGACGACGAGGTGCTCGACACCATCCGGCAGGGCGTGAACCGGGCCCAGGAGCTGGGCCGCGCCGTCGATCATCGCGTCATCCCCGGCGAGCCCGGGCCGATGATCGTGAAGGTCGCCCAGGAAGAGAATTTTGACGCGATCTTCATGAGCCTGCGGGGCGAGTACCGCACGCTCGATACGATCATGGTGCCGACCAACACCCGCTACGTTTTGCAGAACGCCCCGTGCCGCGTCATCCTCGGCTTCGCGCCGAAGTCGATCCCGCACGCGCCTCCGGGAGATCAGCGGCCGCATCCGTAAGACGATTCCCGGAAGATCCCGGCCCACCGCCGCGGGTGGCGGTGCTCCCTCGGCTTGGGGAGGCCCGCCGAACCCGCCGGGTACGAACTCCCGGGAAGGTGAGCCGGGGGCGCAGTCGTTTTCAAACATCCGGATCGGAATCCAGATCGAGTTCGGGTTCGGATTCGGGATCGAAGGCCGCATCGGGATCGGTCAGGCGGCGGAGCAGCCGGCCCCACTTGCGCGGGAGCCTGGGTCGACCGAACTCGGGCAGAAGGGGGAGGAACTGGGGCCAGGTCAGGATGGTCAAGCAGGACGTCTGCTGGAGGATGGCGACCAGGACACGGCCGCGGTACACGGCCAGGGCGGCGATGGCGCCGTTCTCGGGGTTCCGCCCCAGCCGGCGCGTCCGCCCCAGCGCGGCGCGGAGCGACACGGCCGCGTCGTGCGGCTCGCCCCCGAACCGCTCGACGAATCGTTCGAGGGCGTGCCTGGTCAGGTGAACCGAGCTGTAGTCGCGCTGTCCCGGCGGTGGCATCGCTCGACGAATTCTCATCTCCAGGGAGTTGCGCGGCCCCCCGCGTGACTCTCGGGAATTGTAGGGGCTTGGGGAACGCGCCTCGGCGCACGTTCCCTTCTCGGCACTCGGGGTCACGTGGCCGGTGGCGGCCCACTCGACTTGATTTGTGACACTTCCGTGTCACTCGTGTCCTCGCCGTGGAACAGCGCCCGCGGTTTCGGCGTTCTGGCGACCCCAAGTCCCTTTGTGTCTTGTTATTCCGGTTTTTTCACCGACCGATACGGGGGTGCCGCCCGCGGCCAAGCGATAGCCGCCATTGATACCTCACCGTGTGAGAGGGGTCACTCTTCGACAGGGTCCAGCTTGGGAGAACGGTCGTCTTTCAAGTCTCTAAGGGGCCGTCGGGAGTGCGAAAGGGGCTGGATCGCTCCGGGCGGAAAGTGGCCGGGGCCGATACTGACGGGCGGCCGTTGGGGGTTATAATCGAGCTATGAATGTCATCGTGGTCGTCTGCAACAGCCTGCACTTGGGCTTCCTCGGCCCGTACGGCAACAGTTGGATCGAAACCCCCCACCTCGACCGCCTGGCGGCGGAGGGGGTCGTCTTCGATTATCACTTCCCCGAGAACCTGACGACCTTGCCCACCCGGCGCAGTTGGTGGACGGGCCGCTACGGGTTCCCCGACCCGGAGCAAGGCTGGACGCCCCTCCGCCCCGACGAACCGATCCTCCCCGACCTGCTCTGGAACCAGGGGGTCCGCTCCGCCCTCATCTCCGATGTCCCGCTGCTCCGCGACGCCGGCCAGGGGTACGGCCGGGGATTCGACGACGTCATCTGGGTCCGGGGGCAGGGTTACGACCCGTACATCACCCTTGGCCACCCCCGCGCGAGGAAGGTCCGAATCCAGGACGAGCCGGGATTGAGGCTCCCCCCCGAGGACGACCCTGACATCGGGCTCTGGAAAGACCGCTGGGAGCAGTTTTTGCGGAACCGGGCCGTGCTGCGGACCGACGTCGAGGAGAACACCGGCGTCGCCCGCACCATCTGCGTCGCGATCGACTGGCTCGAACGCCGGGGGGACGAGCGAGACCCGTTCGTCCTCTGGCTCGACCTGTTCAGCCCGCACGGGCCCTGGGATCCACCCCAGCCCTACCGCGACCAGTACGCCACCGCCGAGCCCGACGAGTTCGAGGCGGGCGACGAGGGGGATTTGATCGCAGAGGAGGATGGGGCGGACCTGAACCTCGAAGAGATCGCCGTGCTGATCGATGTCCCCGCCGGCGCGGTAGGTGACGTGATCGACGAGGCCGAGCTCTTGCGGCTCCGCCGAACTTACGCCGGGACCGTGACCCTGGTCGATCGCTGGCTCGGCGAGCTGTTCGCCACGCTGAAGCGCCTGGGCCGGATGGACGACACACTGCTCGTCTTCACCAGCGACCAGGGCGAGCCCTTGGGCGAGCACGGCTACGTGCGCCGGTTCCGACCCTGGCTCTACGAGGAGTTGATCCACACACCGATGATCGTCCGAATGCCCGGCGGCACGTTCGGCGGCAAGCGGCACCAGGCGCTCGTGCAGACGGTGGACCTGCTGCCGACGATCCTCTCGGCGCTCGGTCTGCCGCCGAGCGACCAGGTCCACGGGCACGACCTCTTGCCCCTGATCCGGGGT
>JBKOZB010000159.1:0-6230 GCA_046744225.1 Planctomycetota bacterium
CCGGATACGCCTGGAGAAACCGCCGCAGAGCGGCGACGCCGAGGTTCAGGCTCGTGTCGTCGGGCGGGTTCAGAATGCCATAAGTTTGCGCAATCTGGTAGAGCGCGCGGGCGCGGAACGAGTCGTCGTCCTTGTCGAGCGCCTTCTTGGCGTTGCCGAGGTCGCGGGCCAGGTCGGTCCAGGTGCGCCGGGCGGCAAGGTGCTGGCCGACGTTCCACTCGGCCTCGCCCAGATGGTAGCGGGTGGCGGTCCGGTCGGCCCCCTTGGGATACTCCTTGAGGTACGCCCGGAAATCCTGAATGGCGCGGCCGTGGTTGCCGGCGGCCTGGCTGGCGCGGGCCATCGCGTATAGGAGCGACGCGCGGAGCGACGCACCCTTGGCCAGCCCGCGCGCCTGCGAGAGCAATTCATACGCGGCGTTGGGGTCGGGGGCGGTGATCGGGTCGTCGGGCTTCAAGAGCTTGCGGGCGAAGGCGTGATCGACCTCGGCGAGTCGGTCCTTGCGGTCGCCGTCGAGCAGCGCCTCGGCCAGTTCGCGGACCAGCGCCTCGGCATCGTCGGCGTGGCCGGAGGCCAGTTCAAGCGTGGCCAGCTCGTACCGGATCTTGGCCGTCCAGGCCCCCTTCGGCGCGGCCTTCAGGGCGTCGCCCAGGGTCCGGCGCGCGGCGTCGGCGCGATTGTCGAGCCGTTGCGCGATCCCTCGGATCAACGCGTAATAGGCCGTCTCGTCGGCCGATTTCGCCTTCGTGGTGAGCCGGTCGAGCGCCGCCTCGGCCTCGGTGTAGCGCTCTTGCTGCGTCGCGGCGACGACCTCGGCGGGGACGACGGGGGCGGCCGGCGCGACGGCGTCGCGGGCGACGAGGGCCAGGCCCGACGCCGGGGCAACCTCGGCCCCGGCGGCCGGCCCGTTCGTGCCGAGCGCCACGATGACGAGCCCCACGCCCAGGGCCACCAGGAGGAATCGAGTGCGTGCGATCATGGGAGCAGCCTCCGAGCGAAGCCACGGATGCGATTTCGAAATGCGGTTCAGACGCGGATCGGCCAGAACACGGGCCGCACGACATTGTTTGGACGCTATCAGATGCCGCTGGGTTCCCCACCGTCAATCTGAATTCTTCCGGGGAAGACGCTTCACCACAGAAAAGCGGGACAGCAGGGCGTGTGAAGCACGACGCTTCCCTCCCATCCCAGGGGATGATACGCTTCAGAACAGGCCCAACTCCCGGTCGCCCCGACAAGCAAGTGACGCGTGGATGGGCATCCCGGACCATAGAGCTCCTCGGTTCCAGCGGAATGCGGCCCTCTTGATTTACGTTCATTGTCTTTATTCGTTCATTTTTTCAAATTTGACATTTGTTTTAATAATCTCTCCCATGGACTTCGCCCACCCGGAACGTCTCTGGCTGCTCTCGCTCGTGCCGATCGTGGCGGTGTGGGTCGCGTGGGGCCGGCGCCGACGTTTGCGGGACTGGAGTGTGCTGGGGCAGGGGGGAAAACCGGCCGGAGATGGTGCTCTGAGATGGCTCGGGGCGATCGCTTGCCTCATCGCGGCCCTGGGGCAGCCGCGGTGGGGGCGGTCGGCGCCGCCGCCGCAACCGCCCGGGCACGACGTGATCCTGGCGCTGGACACCAGCCTGAGCATGGGGGCCGAGGACGCCGTGCCGAACCGGCTGGGCGTGGCGGTCGAGGCGGCCGAGAGCCTCGTCAAGGCGCTCGGGCGCGAGCGTGGGACGCGGGTCGGACTGGTCGTGTTCGCCGGCCGAGGGGTGCTCCGCTGCCCCTTGACCGAGAACCTCGGCGCCGTGGTCGAGGACCTGGATCGGCTCCGGCCGGGCGGCGTCCGACCGGGCGGCACCGACCTCGGCGCCGCGCTCGACGCCGCCCTCCGCGGATTCGACGACCAGGACCACGCCGAGGGCCGGGTGATCGTCCTCTTTTCGGACGGCGAGGACCACGCTGGGAGCTGGCCCACGACCCTCGACCGGCTCCGCGAGGCGCGCATCGTGGTCCACTCGGTGGCGATCGGCGACCCGGAACAGGGGCACCCGGTCCCCTCGGGCCAGGGGTCGGAGCCGTTGAAATATCACGGGACGACGGTCCTCTCGCAGCGCTCCGATCTGCCGTTCGAAGGGCTTGCGCACGCGACGGGCGGGGCGGTCGTGCGGCTCGGCCTGGCCCCGGCCGACCTCGGCACTCTGTACCGGACGCGGATCGCGCCCATCGCCCGCCAGGCCCGCGCGGCGGCTCGATCCCCCGCGCGTTCCGAGCGCTTCGGACTGTTCGTGCTCGCCGCACTGGCACTGGGTGTATCGGCGAGCTGGCCGCGCGGGCGGCCTGGGTTCGGGCGGTTCGGTTGGGCCGTCGCGGGGGCATTCGTGATGCTCGGGGCGGGCTCGGGGCGCGAGACGGCCAATGAGGCCGTCGCGCGGGGACGGGTCGCCTACCAGGCCGGTCGCCTGGCCGTCGCGCTCGCCGCGTTTGAGCACGCGATCGCGCTCGACCCGGGCCAGGCCATCCCGCGCTACGATGCCGCCGCCACGCTCTTCCGGCTCGAATGGTATCCGGAGGCGCTCGCGCGCTACGGCGAGGCGCGCGAGCGCGCCGACGCCCGCCTGCGGACCAAGATCGACTACGCGCTGGGGAACACCGCGCTGGCTTTGGGTGAGGTCGCCGAGGCGATCCGTCATTACGACGCCTGCCTCGCCTCGACCGCCCCCGACGCCGACCTCGACGCCGTGCGCCAAGATGCGGCCATCAACCGCCGGTTCGCCGAAGAGGAGTCGGCCCGCCGTCCCTCGACCCCTCCGGAGTCCGAGGACGGCTCCGGCTCGCGCCTGGGCCGGCCCCGGCCTCCCGGTCCGAACCCGAAGGGGGACGAGTCGCCGAAGTTCTCCTCCCCGGGTGCGAAGGCCGAAACGCCCGTCCCCCCCGAGGACCTCCCTTCCTCGGGCCGTCGCGGTTCCGGAGGCGCCGGCGGCGACGCGACCGACCCCCGCCACGGCTCGCCCGAGAGTCGGCTCGCCGACGCGCTGGACAACATCTGCGAGGCCAAGCGCCGACACCCCCCCGACGAGCCCCCGCCCGGCGATGAGGAGGACGACCGGAAGGACTGGTAGATGACGACAAGTTCCAAATTACAAATTTGAGTTCAGATATGCAATTTCGAACCCCTACCCTCCTCGCGCCCGCGTTCCTTCTGGGGCTGATGTCGCTCTCGGCCTCGGGGCAGGGCGGTGAGCCGCTCGAGGTCCGGGCGCAGGTCGCGCCGGGGGTTCGTTACATGGGGCAGACGATCATGGTCCAGGTCGGTGTGGTGGCGGAGGGGGAGCGGCCCGAGGTCGCGCCGCCCAAGATCGCCGGGGCCGACCTGACTCTCGCAGGGACGAGCTTCCGGCCGATCAGCGCGAGCGGGATCGGTGATTTCGTCAGGGAGCGGAACCAGTTCCTCAGCCGGTTCCGGCTCGTGCCGCATCGGGCCGGGACTCTGGAGATCCCGCCGTTCCGGGCGCGGCTGGGGGAGCGGATCGGGGCGAGTCGGTCGTTGCGGCTGTCGATCGAGGCTCCTCCGCTCGTGGGCCGACCGGCCGAGTTCCTGGGCGGGGTCGGCCCGTTCGAGGTCGCGGCCGAGGCGAGCCCGACGACCCTCCGGGCCGGGCAGGAGTTCGAGTTCCGAATCCGCCTGACCGGCCCTGGTGCCTTGGGCGCGACGCGGGGGCCGAGCCTCGCGCGGTTCGACCGGGTGCCGCTCGGGCTGCGCGTCGAGCCGCTGCCCACCGAAGCCGTGGCCGAGCCCCCCTCGCGCGTCTTCCGCTACCGCCTCCGGCCGACCCGGGCGGGCGAGGCGGTGTTGCCCCCCGTGGCGATCGCGGCGTTTGACCCGAAGTCAAATCAGTACGTGACGAAGGTCACGGCGGGGGTGTCGATCCGGGTCGTCACGGTCCCCCGGTTCGACCCGACCTCGCTCGACTACAGCCCCAAGCCGAATGCAGCATCCACCCGGTCTGTCGGACGCGGAACCCTCCTCATCATGACCGGGGCGGGGCTGCTGCTGACGATCCGGGTGCTCGCCTGGGCCTGGAGGCGAACCGACCGGCGCAGCGACCTCGGACGACTGGCGCGCCGGCTTGCCTGTTCGTTCGATGCCGGACGAGGGCCGGAGGAGGCGGCCCGGGCGATCACCGATGGGTTCATCGAGTACCTCGCCCTGACGACCGCCCGGCCCCGAGGTGCCCTGACGCCCGACGAGGCCCGGCGGGGCATCCTCCAGGCCGCCGGCTCGACCGACCTCGCCGCGCGCGCGGAAGGGCTCGTCGCCCGGTGCGACCGGGTCCGTTTCGCGCGCGCGGATGCGGATACCGAGGAACTGGTCGGCGCGGCCCGGCTCTTCTTCAACGACCTGGGACGGGTGACGGTGAGAAAATGGGGCGGCAGCGAGGAGGGTGAGCAGCCGAGAGAGGCAGTCGAGACCGCAACGTGCTGGGAATGGGAAACGCGGCCGAAACTGCCTCTCTGACCTCAAGATTCCGACAAGCTTGCGAAACCGACTCGAATACTGATCAGGAACGGAACTTCAATCAACCGCAACGGACGTCACTCAAATCAGCGCCTGGACCAGGCCGCGGTCGAGCGGGAGTTTGTCGTGCTGAACAACTCACGGAACGTCGTCTGGGACTTCGGCTCGCTACGATACCCTTCGAACCCTTCAATCTGCAAGGTCGGGATCGGCTTGTTGATCAGGTTCTCGATCGCCGTCAGCGGCTCGCCCTGGTCGGGGCAGACGAACATGTAGGCCAGGCCGTCCTTCCCCATCCGGCCGGTCCGGCCGATGCGGTGGAGGTAGTTCTCGGCATCATCGGGGACGTCGAAGTTGATGACGTGGCTGATCCCCTCGACGTCGATGCCGCGGCCGACCACGTCGGTGGCGACGAGGATCGGGATCGTGCCATCGCGGAACCCTTGCATGACACGGTTGCGGACTGGCTGCGAGAGGTCGCCGTGGATCGTGGCGACACCCGCGACTTTCCTGCGCAACCGCTCGGCGAGCTTGTCGGCTCCGCGCTTCGTACGGGTGAAAATGATGCACTGCCGGGGCTTGTCGCGTTCGAGCAAGTACAAGAGCAGCTCAAACTTGCGGTCGTTCTCGACCGTGATGTAGAACTGCTGGATCGACTCGACCGACGGCTCGTCCTTCGACAGGTTCAGCTCGACCGGATCGAACATATAGCGCTGGGCCAGCGTGCGGACCTCGGGACCGATCGTGGCCGAGAGCAGCATGGTCTGGTGCGGGTCGGGGACTTTCCGGAGGATGCGCTCGATGTCGGGGCGGAACCCGATGTCGAGCATCCGGTCGGCCTCGTCAAGGACGACGTGGTAGATGTCGCCCAGGTAGAGCGTGCGCCGCTCGATGTGATCAATGACGCGGCCGGGCGTCCCGACGACGATATCAACCCCGCGGCTCAGAGCCCGGAGCTGCCGTTCGATCGGCTCGCCGCCGTAGATCCCGCAGATCGCGATGTCCTGCCCCTGCGCCAGGCGCTGCATCTCCCCGACGATCTGCTGGACCAGCTCGCGGGTCGGCGCCAGGATGATGGCCTGGGGGCCCTGACCGCGGGCTTCGAGCATCTCGATCAGAGGAATGCCAAAGGCGGCTGTCTTGCCGGTCCCCGTCTTGGCCTGGCCAATGATGTCGCGGCCTTCGAGAGCCTCGGGGATCAGATGCGCCTGGATGGGGGAAGGCGTGAGATAACGGATCTGCTTCAGAGCCCGGAGCATGGGGGGGCTCAGCCCCATCGTAGCAAAGCTGGAGGGGACTTCCTCCACGGCACGTTGGATCAAACAAACCTCCTCAAGACGGGAAAGATGGGACACACACAACATCCTGACAGTCGGGCCGGGCGACCCGGTCGCCCGGATTGGACGAATCTGGTCCTATGATATGAGTTTAGCACGATTTCGTCAAATCTAGTACGAACTTCCGGCGACAAAAGTTCTCGTCCCCTCGAATTCGCTTGCTGAGTGAGGCGGTCGGCCGCTAGTGTTTTCGAAGGAAGGAGAGTGATGGGGGCCGGCGCTCCACGGGTCGAGCCCGGACCTTCGTCGCCCCGTCCAACCGGCACCCATCCGCACCCTCTCGACGCAGGAGTCAACCCCGTGGCCGAGCCCATCACCGCCGCCAGCGACCTCCAGCAGAAGTACCGACAGTTCCTCGACCTCATGCCACTGACACTGGC
>JBKOZB010000317.1:0-5697 GCA_046744225.1 Planctomycetota bacterium
GGGTTGTTCTCGGTGGTGGCCTTGCTGTACGACCTGCTGCCCAGGCCCACGAGGTCGGCGGCCGGGGTGGAGTGGCCGGGCAAGGTCGAGACGACGTGCTCCGACGCGATCATGGCGGTAAGACGGCTGTGGGTGGATTGGGTTTTTGCAAACCAGGGGTTCAGCGACGCCTTTTCAAAACTCCCCCGAGCGTTCCGGAACACCTTGCTTTCGGCCGCGGCCCCCGCCGCGTAGCGGAGCAAAAGGGCAGAAGTCGAGCTGAGCGTCTCATCCGTGGCCTGGTCACGATTTTCCCTGATCTCTCTTTAGTTAGCTTAGCTTCATCTGATTGATGCGTAGGAAGGGAGGGAAAAAGGCCGACCGCCTCGTCACGGCCGTGACTCAGACGGTGAGGCCCTTGGCGCGGGCCAGTTGTTCGTAGAGGGCGGCGAAGCGGGCGATCATCGTGTCGGCGCGGAACTCGGTTTCGGCGCGGGCGCGGCCGGCGGCACCGAGGCGGTGGGCGAGGTCGCGGTCCTCGATCACGGTGCGGATCGCCTGCGCCAGGGCGGGCGGGTGCTGGATCGGGACGAGCAGGCCGGTCACGCCGTCCTGGACGACCTCGGTCGTCCCGGGCGCGGCGGTGGCGACGACCGGCTTGCGGAACCGCATCGCTTCGAGCGCGACGTTGGGCAGGCCCTCGTACCGGCTGGGCAGGACGAGCAGGTCGGCGGCGGCGAGCAGGCGGGGGACGTCGTCGCGGTGGCCGAGGAACCGGACCTGGCCGTCGAGCCGGAAGGCGTGCGCCGTCTCTTCGAGCTGGCTCCGCAGGGGGCCGTCGCCGACGATCAGGGTGCGGACGTCGGGCCGGACGTACTGGAGCAGGTCGAGGGCCGCGAGCAGGTCATCGACCCCCTTCTGCGGGGCCAGGCGGCCGGCGAAGAGGACGAGCGGGGCCTCGCTCGGCCAGCCGAACCCCGCGCGGACCTCGGCCGGATCGACGGGCGGCGGCTTCTCATCGCCGATGCCCGAGGGGATCATCGCGAGGCGATCCTCGGGAATCCCGGCCCGGCGGTAGAACGCGACGACTGCCTCCGAGTTGCCCACGACGCGGTCGGTCCAGCGCGCCAGGCGGCGGTCGATGGCCAGTTCCGCCCGCCCCTTCCAGGAGTCCACCGCCATCTCGGCCGTGACGACCACCGGCACCCTGGCGAGCCGGGCGGCGGCCCGGCCGTAGGTGTCGGCCGCGAAGATCCAGGTCTGGAGCACGTCGAACTTCTTCATCTTCAAGAGCCGCACCAGTCGCAGGAAGGCCCCTGGGTCGAGCTTGAGCCGCTTGCCGAGCGACGTGATGGGGACGCCCGCGGCGCGGAGGTCGGACTCGAACGGCCCGAGCCGCGTCAGGGCGGCGACCTCGACCCAGAACCTATCGCGCGGCAGGCCCGTCGCTAGGAGCACCATCTGCTTCTCGGCCCCCGAGCGGTCGAGGGTGGGGATCAGTTGCAAGACGTTCAGCACGACGCCGCTCCTCGTCCTCGGACCCGGATCAGCGATCGAAACAGCTCGATGTGCCGTCGGGCCATGGCCGTGATCGAGTATTCGCGCTCGACGCGATGGCGCGCGGCCCGGCCCATGTGGATCGCGCGGTCGAAGTCGGCCCACTGCGCCAGGATGGCGCGGGCCAGGCCCTCGGGGTCGTCGGGCGGGGCGAGCCGGCCGTGCTTCATGTCAGCGATCAGCCGCCGGTTGCCCGGGATCGACGAGACGACCGCCGGGACTCCCAGCGCCATCGCTTCGAGCAGGGCGATGCTCATCCCCTCCTCGCGCGAGGGGAACACGAACAGGTCGGCCGCGCGGAGCGCGGAGGCCGGGTCGGCCGACGCGCCCGGCAGCTCGACGGCCCCGGTCAGCCCGAGCCGCGCGACGAGGGCCTCCAGGCCGAGCCGTTCGGGCCCTTCGCCCAGCAAGGTGAGCCGCGCCTGAGGGTGCCGCTCGCGGACATGGGGCCAGGCCGCGACCAGCGCGGGCAGCGCCTTCTCGGGCGCGAGTCGGCCGACGAAGACCGCGCGCGGCGACGCACGCCAGTCTGGTCGGCGCTGCCAGGGGGTCTCGGGGACCGGGACCCCGTTGGGCAGGGCGTGGATCTTCGTCGGATCGTAGCCGGCCTCGATGAGTTCCTCGGTGATCTCGCGCGCGATCGAGACGACGGCGTCGGCCGCCTGGCAGCGCCGGCCGATCATCCGGCCGAACCGCCCCCAGCGTTGCCAGGCAAGGTCGCCGGTCGCCCCCGCCCCCTCGGGCCGCAGGACGACCGGGAACCCGAGCCGCCGCCCCGCGCCGACCGCGACGTAAGCGTCGTGCTTGAGCATCGAGACGTAGGCCAGGTCGATCGGGTTCCGCGCGAGCCAGCGGCGCAGGTTGTTCACGTAGAGCCAGGTCCCGAGGAACCGAACCGGCGCGGTCGCCAGGCGGACGACCGTGAGCCGCCCGGCCGAGGCGGGGACCTCCTCGCGCGCGGGGAGGCCCGGCGGGCGCGCGGTCAGGACGGTCACGTCGGCCCCCTCGGCGGCCAGGGCCGGGGCCAGATAGCTCAGAACCTTCTCCGCCCCCCCGAGGAGCGGCGGATAGCGCCGGGTAACGAGTGCAAGTCTCACGGTATAACGCGGGCGGTCGGCGTGCGGCCGGTCTTCGTAGAGTGTGTGAAACACACTATCTGTTGAAGCATCAAAGATTTAATGCGTTTCACGCACCCGACGAGATCACCGAACGGGGTCGGTTCTCAATCGCCTTCGTGATGGTGGTCCAGGATCGCGACGTGCGGCAGGTGGCGGTAGTCGTCGTTGTAGTCGAGGCCATAGCCGACCACGAAGGCATCGGGGATGGTGAAGCCGCAGTAGTCGGGCTCGAGGTGGACCTGCTGGCGGCCGATTTTGCGGAGCAGGACGGCGGTCCGGACGCTCCGCGCGCCGCGCTCGGTCATTCGGCGGACCTGGCTCGCCAGCGTGTGCCCGGTGTCGAGGATGTCGTCCAGGAGCAGAACGTCGCGGCCGGCGACGTCGGGCAGAAACGTCTCGTTAATGACCAGCGGCCCGGCGGCGATGGTGGTCCCCCTGTAGCTGCTGGCTTGCAGCAAGGCCACGCGCAGGGGGAGCTGGATTTGCCGGATCAGGTCGGCCAGGAGGATCAGGCTACCGGTGAGGACGGCGACGATCGTCAGAGGCTTGCCCTGGTAATCGGCCTCGATCTGCCGGCCGAGCTGCCGCACTCGGTCCTGGATCTCGGCCTCGGAGATCAAGACTTCCACGGTCCGCGGGACCCTCACGAGGGCGAAGGCGCGACGGCCGGGCGGAACGCGAGGGGCCGATCGTCGCGCCTCTCATCATGACCACAAGGCCGCCCGCTGCCAAGGGCCCAGAGGGCGGCGCACTAAGGGGGGGTTGGCTCCGGAAACCCCGGCCCGGCTCCTTTCAGGCGGCTGACCGGCGGCGGCTCCGCAACCGGATCAGGCCCAGGCCACCCAGGACCGACCAGACGAGGATCGACATCGGCTCGGGTGTGTTCGAAGGGGTGGGTGTCGGCGTCGCAGTTGGCGTTGACGTCGGAGTTGGCGTTGGCGTCGGAGTTGGCGTTGGCGTCGGAGTTGGCGTTGGCGTCGGAGTTGGCGTTGGCGTCGGAGTTGGCGTTGGCGTCGGAGTTGGCGTTGGCGTCGGAGTTGGTTGCGAAGGCGGCCCAACGGTGATGCCAGGGGTCAGTGAGGTAATGTCCGGCGCTTGATTCACCGACTGGCCGACGTTCACCTTGAAGTCGAGCTTTCCACCGGCCTGGAACCCCTGTCCGAAGAAGATGAGCCCGAGCTGGCTGTTGTCGGCCGAGAGCAAGACAGCCAGGTTGTTCGGGTCGAGACCGAACGAATCGGGCATGATCGTCAGCGGGCTCGTGTTATTTGGGCCGGGGGTCACGCCCCCCGGCGGCTTGATATTGAGGATCACCTGCGGCTTCCCGGCCTGCTGCAAGGAACCCGGCGTGGGCGCGGGGATATACTGGTTCGTGGTCAGTACGTAAGTCGCCGTGCCATCTTGATTGATCGGAGCGGCGTCCGTCGGCGCGGGCCGGGCGATCAAGACGAGGCCGGCCGCGAGAACGGTCAAGGGGGTGGGACAACGACGCATCACGGCAACTTTCCTCCATGAATCGGAGCCTAATCCTCTTTGACAGTCGTGCCAATCCCTGGCCTACCGCGCCGGCCATCCAGACCGGAGCGGATCAGCCCGGCCGCGCCGGAAAGACCGCGCCCTGCTCGCGAAGTCACCGTCAGTGCTCAAGCGAGGATGGTTTCCCGACCCTTTGGCCGTGCGGCCCCCGAAGTCGTGAGGGGCGTCGAGCCGAGTGAGGGATCAAAACCGCGGGCATTTTGCGAAGGGTGACCTGTACCGTCAATATCGATTGTCCGGATTTTCCCCTGCGCAAGGTTCACCGCACCGGGCCGGTGAATAAAATCGAGGCTCCGAGCGTCTTAAATTCTCAGGTAAGCGTATGTCTGAGGCACCCACCGGCGTGTTGTCGTCCGACGAGAGCCTGGTCCAGCTCGCCCGTGGGGGAGACCGCTCCGCCCGCGAGGAGCTGTTCCGCCGCCACTGGGGCGTCGCTTACCGCGTGGCTTATCGCTTGCTCGGCCACAAGCAAGACGCCCTCGACGCGGTGCAGGACGGCCTGTTGAAGGCGGTCACGTACCTCGACGACTTCCAGGGCCGGAGTGGGTTCCAGACCTGGCTGATGCGGATCGTGACCCACGCGGCCTTCGACTCGGACCGGAAGCGCGGACGGAGGTCGACCGTGAGCCTGGGCGACCGAGAGGACAACCTGCTCGACCCCCCAGCGACGACGACCCCGCGCGAGGCTTGCACCGCAAGGACTTGCGCCTGATCCTCGACGCCGCCCTCGACCGTCTGACCCCCACGATCCGCGCCTCGTTCGTCCTTTTCGCCGAGGCGGGAATGAGCTATAAGGAGATTGCCCAGGCCCTCGATGTGCCGATTGGCACGGTCATGAGCCGCATCCACGCGGCCCGCCCAAAACTTCAGGCGTATCTCGACGGGCACAACCTGGAAAGGATTTGAACCCCGAGGACGGAACGGAACCGAAACGACCGAGATCCGTTCGGAGAGGGACGATATGCGTTGCATTGGCGTGATTCACGAGCTGGAGACGCGGAGAGGCGGGACCACCCCGGGGGGCCTGGCCGAGCACCTGGCCGGCTGCCGGTCTTCGGGATCTCGCCACGCCCGACAGCCAGGCGATCGACCCGAAGCTCGAAGCGATCGAGCCGCAGCTCCATAAACTTTTGCCTAACCACAGTTCAAGCTGCTCGACGTGAAGAGCAAGCGGCTCCAAGCCGGCCAGGCGGTCCGATGCAACCTGGGCCATGGTTACACCGTCTCGACCCAGGGCCAGCGCGCACTGTAGGTAAGCCCGGCAATTTGTGACGTTTGCGCCCCGGGTAATTTGTGTGTAGACCATCCTCTGTGTGGCTTCATTGACGGCGACGCACCGAGGGTGGACCATGGCGGACATCCAGCGAATCCGGTTGGACGAGGTCGTAGGTCATTTCGAGGAGTTGGAGGATCCTCGCTCCACCGTCAATCGGCAGCACCCTCTGGTCAGTGTGGTCGTCATCGCTCTGATGGCGGTGCTGGCCGGCGCCAGCGGGCCGACCGCGAT
>JBKOZB010000108.1:0-13030 GCA_046744225.1 Planctomycetota bacterium
CCACTCCACTCCGTGTTCCGGTCGTGACGCCTGAGGCGATTCGTTCGATCACACGGATTCCGAAGGCTTAATTCGGCGTTTCGGAATTCAGACTTGACTTCGGCCGAGGAAATCCCTTGCCCGCCAGGGGACCCGGACCCACAATGGAGCCGGGCTCCGGCCGGTCGCGCGGCCGAGGGAAGGCCGAGCGGGGGGCGGTCCGGTTAATCACCGGGTGTCCGCCACCTCGGGTTCGACGTAACATGAAGTGAGAGAGAGGAATGATGTCGGCTCGCCAACGCTTCGGGATCGAGGCGCTCGATCAGCTCCTTGGCGGGGGCCTGATCCCCGGCACCCTGACCGTCTTGGCCGGCGCGACGGGGGCGGGCAAGACCCAGTTGGGCCTGCGCTGGGCGAATGTCGGCCGGGACGCCGAGGGGCGGCGGGGGGTCATCTGCGACCTGACCAGCCGGGGCGACGCCCAGAACCACGCGGCCTACGCCCGCGACCTGTTCGGCTGGGAGCTGGAGCCCTACTCGATCGAGGCGCCGCTCGACCTCGGCGCGGTCTGGGATTTCACCCGTCCGCTCGGCGACTACGTCCACCCGTTCGCGCGCACCGGTCGCCGCGTGACCCGCCGCGACCTCGAGCCCGACGATTGGCACGCCTGGAAGACCGATCTGGCCCGCGTCCTGCGCCGGTCGGTCGCGTTCTTCTACGAGCATTTTGTCCGAGGCACGCGCCGGGTCGTCGTCGATGGCATCGAGCCGACCGAGCGGTTCGCCGATTCGATCCAGTTCGAGTTCTTCGAGTACCTGTACCACCAGGTTCTCCGCAAGGAGGACGAGTGGGCCGCCCGCGAGCTGTTCCGCGAGCAGTTCCGCGCCAACGCCGAGCGGGTGGCGGCGCACCGCTATCCCCACCAGGCCATCGGCTGCCTTTACCTTTACACGACCCCGCACATCCTGCTCGACGACCTGATGGCCGAGCCGATCAACGAGGGAGACATCTTCGCCAACGCCAACACGATCATCCTGATGGGCCGCACCCGCGACTCGGGCCGGCTCGGCCGCGCCCTCTACGTCGCCAAGCACCGCGGCAGCGCCTGCGGCGACGAGATCCGTTCGTATCGGATCACCAACCAGGGCGTCGTGTTCGAATGAGCGCCATCATTTTTTCAATTTTATGTAGAAATTTCAATTTTAATATTTGCCATTTGCCATTTTTCATCTTCCATCCGGAGGCTCCCATGAGCATCGCGATCGACCTCTCGGGCCGGTCGGCGCTGGTGACGGGGGCGTCGCAGGGGATCGGCGCGGCGATCGCGCGGGCGCTGCACCGGGCGGGCGCGCGGGTGGTGATCAACCATCCCGACCAGGGGGCCGGCGCGACCCGGCGCGACGCCGAGGCGCTGGCCGCCGAGCTCTCGGCCGAACGCCCCGACAGCGTCCTGGTCCACGCGGCGGACGTGAGCGACCCGGCCGCCGTCGAGAGGATGATGCGGGCCGTGCACGAGGCGATCGGACCGCTCGACGTCCTGGTCAACAATGCCGGCATCCTCCGCGACCGGTCGATTGCCAAGATGACGCCCGAGGTGTGGCGGCAGGTCATCGACGTCAACCTGTCCGGTGTCTTCTATGGTTGCAAGTACGGACTGGAGATCCTCCGCGACGGCGGCGCGATCGTGAACATGGGGAGCCTGGCGGCCGAGGCGGGTTTCGCGGGCCAGTCGCACTACGCGGCGGCCAAGGCGGGGGTGCAGGCCCTGACTCGCGTGCTGGCCCGCGAGTGCGCCCGCCGCGCCATCCGCGTCAACGCCGTGGCCCCCGGCCTGATCGACTCTCCGATGGCCTCGGCGATCCCCGAGGACGCCCGGGCCGCGATGCAGAAGGTGATCCCCTGGAAGCGGCTCGGCCGCCCGGAGGAGGTCGCCAACGTGGTCCTGTTCCTCTGCTCGCCCCTGGCCGGCTATGTGACGGGGCAAACCGTGACGGTCAGCGGCGGCTGGCGCGGTTAGTGGGAGGACGGCGGGCCAACTTCCGCCACTCGGCACGCGCCTCGCGGCGAGCGACCCGTTACAATGCGGGTTCGCGATCCATCGCGGGGGTGGCGCTCACGTTGCGGAGGGGCTTGGAGATGGCATCGGTTGACCTCGAAACCAAGGGCGAGAACGAAACAGGGGCCGAGCCGGCTCCCGCGCCTCGGCTGGCCTGGGACCCGTCGGTGGCCGCGACGCCGCTCGGCCACGGCTGGGACGCCGAGCCGGTCGTCGTGGACTGGTCCGGCGACGGCGAACCGGCGCTGTTGGTGACGGCCGGCGGCGGGCCGCGCGGCCGGACCGCGCGGCTCTACCGGCCCCTGCCGGACTCCAGGACCTTCCCCCGCCACTACGACGCCGGCACCCCGGTCGAGACCCTCGACGGCCTCCGCGGCCTCTGTCCAATCCCGAACGGGGCGTCGAGCCGGTTCGACCTCGTCGCCTTGGCCGACGATGGTCTCGTCCTGCTCCGCAACAAAGGCGACGTGCACCGGCCGGCGTTCGGGTCGCGGCAGCCGATTGGGATTGGCCCCGACCTCGGCGTCGGTCCCTGCCGGGTCGTCCAGCTCGTCGCGGTGGACTGGGATGGCGACGGCCTGACCGACCTGCTCGCGGGGGTCGATCAGATGGAGGGCTACTGGCCCGAGATCGACCGTCTCCCCCTCGCGCAGCGGGTCGGGTTCAACCAGAAGGGGGGCCACCCCGGCTACGACCGCAACGGTCTGTGGCGCGGCCAGGCGCCGCAGCCGCGCCTGTTCTGGCTCCGCAACGTCGGCCGCCTTGGCGCGCCCGCCTTCGAACTTCAGCCCGAGCTGAGCGGCGAGATCGGCCCGCTCGACTTGTCGCTTCACCCGGCGCCCCTGGCCGTCGCCTGGGGAGGGGGATACGGCCTGGAGCTGCTCGTCACCGACGCCTGCGAGACGGTTCGCATCCACCGCAACTTCGGCGGCCAGCGCCCGCCGGTCCTGATGGAGCCGCGCACGCTCCAGTCGGGCCACGGCCCGTTGCTCCTCCCCGACGATCGCACCGTGGTCGTTGCGGCCGATCTCGACGGCGATCGCCGCGTCGAGCTGGTCTACGGCACGTCCGACGGTCGGGTCTTCGCCGTCCACTCCGGGGCGAGCCGCACCGAGGCCAAGACCCCCGTGCCGATCTTGCACGAGAGCTCGAATTTTTGGCTGGGCGGCCACGCCGTCGTCGCCGCGGCCGACCTCGACAACGACGGCGACCTCGACCTGGTCTACGGCGACGCCCCCGGCCGGCTCCACCTGGTCCAGGACCTTGGCGGAGGCGACGATCACCGCTACGCGCTGCCGGTCGCGCTGGAAGCGGGGGGCACCCCGTTCCGCCTCGATCCCGGCCCCGACGGCATGCGCGACGGGCCGGTCGCGCCCCGGCTCGGTTTCTCCTGCCCGACCCTGGCCGACTGGACCGGCAACGGCCGGCTCGACCTGGTCGTCGGCGGGGCCGGGGGGGAGATCCTCTTTCTCCGCAATAACGGCGGCCCCACGTCGCCCCGGTTTGATTCCCCCGTGCCCCTCCGCTGCGATGGCGCCCCGCTGATCACGCCGCCCCGCGTCCGTCCGGCCGTCGCTGACTGGACCGGCACCGGCCAGGCCGACCTGCTCGCCCTGGATCTTCAGGGATTCCTCAGCGTCTATCCCCGCACCAAGCCCTATGAAGTCGGCCCGCCCATCCCGCTGGTCGATTGTCTCGGCCGGATCCTCCGGCTCGACGGCGGGTTCGGCCAGTCGGGCCGCTGCGCGCTCTGGGCCGGCCCCTGGACCGGCTCGGGCCGGCTCGACCTGCTCGTCGGCCTTCCGCGCGGCAATCGGCACGTCATCCCCGCGCTCACCGGACTCCCCCTCGACGACCCGGACGACCTGCCGACCGTCATCCTCCTGGAGAATCTGGACCACAACGTCTTAGTCCCCCGACTTTTGCGTTATCGCGACAGCCGCCCGGTGGTCGCCGGGACCGAGGGGTGCAGCCCGTGCGGGGTGGACGGTCGGGGGAACGGGACGCTCGACCTGCTGATCGGCCGGGACGACGGCGGGCTCGACCTGATCCCGCGCGAGGATCTCCGGTGGTGAGTGTGGGCATCTCTGGAACCGCCAAACCCTGCCGCGGAGGTCCCTGACATGGCTGAGCCGTCCCCTCGCCCCGACGATGAGCCCGAGATCGCCGACGTGGATTGGCTCTTGAGCGATCGCCCCGCGAAGGCTCCCGCACCGGCGCCGAAGGGCTCGACTCCACCGCCCGCGGCCGACCCTGGCGAGGGCTACGCGGTCGAGGGCCTCGCCCACGACGCCGATGCCGAAGCGCCCCGGGTCCGGCCCTCAATCCCGACCCCACCCCCGCGGACGACCAAGCCGAAGTCCAAGCCGGTGAAGGACCTCGAACGCTCCGCGCGAGCCGACTCCGTTCCCGAGGCGACGGTGGACGAGGTCTGGACGCGCTGGGCCGAGTGGGGACCGAACCTCGTCGCGCTCATCCTGGCGGCGCTGGCGGCCGGGGGCCTGATCGTCTTCGCCGTGGCGCAGGAGTGGTTCGTCCTCGCGTTCCTATTAATGCTCGCCACCGGCGTGGGCTTGCTCCTGCTGAGCTACCCGATCGCGATCACCCTGGAGCGGCCGGTCCGGATCACCCCCGAGCAGGCGGTCCGTGACTTCTACGCCGCCCTGTCGCACCACGTCCCGCACTATCGCCGGATGTGGCTCTTGCTCAGCTCGGCCGGCAAGACCTCGCGCTGGTTCGGGTCGCTCGAAGGATTCAAGGGATATTGGGAGGAACGCCTCAAGACGCTCAAGGGCAAGCGCGCCGGCAAGTACACCCCGCTGAAGTTCCAGGTCGAGGACTTCCGCGCGGATAAGAGCGCCGGAAAGACCTCGCTCCCGGCCAAGTTCACCATCAGGGTCTTCGTCCGGGGCCAGCAAGATTCCGGCCCGATCGCCTCGTACCGGATCGAGACCGGGCTGGTTAAGGGACCCGACAGGATGTGGTATCTCAACGACGGCACCCTCCCGGCCGATCGGGGCTGACCGGAATTCGAAACCTTGGCCTTGCCCCGACACCCGACCGCCTGGACCGCGCGACCGGTCCAGGCGGCACGCGGGAAATTGCGACCCGGGTTTTGCGTCGTGGGGTGGGCTCTCATCTACTTGTCTTGGCGGATTCACCCTCGTGATCGCCGATGGCCTTGGCCTTGGCCATCTCGCGGCAAGAGGCCTCGCATTTCTTGCACGACTCGGCACACTCCTTCAACTGAAGATCGTCGTGTTGAGAACACTCGTCCGCGCAGGCTTTGCATGCCTCGGCGCAGGCCAAGCATGCGGTCGTGATCAGGGGGCTCTCCCGAGCCATCAAATCGGCCGCGAGGTCGCAGAATCCTTCGCAGTCGATCGTCAGGATGGCGGCGCGGTGATGGTCAGCATGACCATCCTTGACCTTGTGGAAGCAGTGATGGAACGTCTCGTTGCAGATCGTGTGGCACTCCTCGCACGCCTTGATGCAATCACCATGCAGCTTATCGTGGTGGTGGGGATGCTGCGCTCGGGACTCGGTCGCCCCCAGCGCGACGCCTGTCAAGCCGACCCCAACAACACCGAGAATCTCGCGACGGTTCATCATAAAATCTCCGCGCGGTTGCGGTGAATCAGAGTCAGGAACCCCCCGAGTACACGCTGCGCGTGCCATGGACAACTTGGTGATCGAGGTCCGAAAGTTCACTCGGTATTACCCGGATGAGACTGGCAGGCGAGACCATGGTCCGGCGCGTGACTCAGGTCGGGCGTCGAGTGCCCCGCCACGTGCAGGCCCAGCTCGGCGCAGCCGGGACCGTGATACGCGACGGCCGATTTGTCCGTCCCGCCGTGGTCGTGCACGCCCTGGACCAGCACCGTGGTCAGGACGTAAAGCAGCGCCAACCACCCACGTTTCCTGTTCACCCCGGATCCTCGATCCGATTCCTGACGGGTAACAAGACGCTCGAAATCCCGTGATTCGGAACGGCCATCCATGATGAGCCGAGCCGAGCGACCGTGTCAAGCCGCAAGTCGCGTGCAAATGGAACTCGGGCTCCTTCGATTTTTTCAAAATCATGGCTCGATGCACGCTACCTGTCGCCAAGTCCGAGGTTTCACCTCCCAGGAAGTCCAGGATCATGGGGGAATCGATCCGGGAACGAGTCAAGCAAAGGTGGAAAAAATTGATGGAATTCTCCTCGCATTTGGGGGCGGAGATTGGGTATCATCCGTGGGTGTGTCCATGATTCGTATCAATCGTTTGGCATCCGGAGCAGTATCAGCAGATGATGAAAAATCAGAAGAACATGCCCCAGCAGAATTACGTCCCGAAGCCCCCCCGCTGTGGCCTCCAAGAAGAAGAAAAAGAAGCACACGCTCCGCGCGACGACGAGTGCCAGCTCGACGACCGCCGCGAAGCCGGAGGAGTAGGGGACTCAGGACAAGGCCAAAACGGCGACCAAGACCGAGGTGAAGACCGACGACAAGAAGTAAGGGCAATCGGCGGCGATCTCCCCCCGAACCCGATCGTACTTCTCCGCGGGCGCGACTTAACGACGGACCCCCACCCGACCTGTTTCGCGAGGTCGAGTGGGGGTCCGTCGCTTTATTGATAGGAACGGCCGCCACGCGAGCGATCAGGCGCGGGCGGGTTCGGGCTGGGCGGTGGTGAACGTGAAGTCGTGGCCGTCCCAGCCGATCTCGATCACGGTCCCCGCCTTGGCCCCTCCTTGCTCCAGGAGCGAGGTGGCCAGGGGATTGGCCAGACGCTGCTGGATGATCCGCTTCAAGGGGCGCGCCCCGTAGGCGGGATCGAACCCCTCGTCGGCCAGTTGCCGCTTAGCTTCCTCGCTGACCTGGACCATCAGCCCGGCCTCGGCCAGTTGCGCCTGGAGGCGGCGGAGCTGGATCTCGACAATCTTGGTCAGCTCCTCCATGCCGAGCGGATGGAAGATGATCGTCTCGTCGATTCGGTTGAGGAACTCGGGGAGGAACTCGGCCTTGAGCACCTCCATGACCGCCCGTCGGATCCGCGCCTCGTCTCCGGACTCGGCGAGCCGGGCGATCTCCGCGCTGCCGAGGTTCGAGGTCATGATGATGACCGTGTTGCGGAAATCGACGGTGCGGCCCTGGCCGTCGGTCAGGCGACCGTCGTCGAGGACCTGGAGCAGCACGTTGAACACGTCGCGGTGCGCCTTCTCGATTTCATCGAGGAGGACGACCGAGTAGGGCCGCCGCCGGATCGCCTCGGTGAGCCGGCCCCCTTCCTCATAGCCGATGTAGCCCGGAGGCGCGCCGATCAGTCGGGCGACGTTGTGCCGTTCGCCGAACTCGCTCATGTCGAGGCGGACCATCGCGGTCTCGCTGTCGAACAGGAACTCGGCGAGCGCCTTAGCCAGCTCGGTCTTGCCGACGCCGGTCGGGCCGAGGAACAGGAACGAGCCGATCGGCCGGTTCGGGTCCTGGAGCCCCGCCCGGCTCCGCCGGACGGCATCGGCCACGGCGCGGACGGCGGCGTCCTGATTGACCAGCCGGAGGTGGATCTGGTCCTCCAGGTGGAGCAGTTTCTCGCGCTCGGTCGTCAGCATCTTGGCGACCGGGATGCCGGTCCACTGGCTCACGACCTCGGCGATCTCCTCGGAATCGACCTCCTTCTTGAGCAGCCGCTTGGCATCCTTGGGCTGGCCATCACCCGCGGCCTCGGCCTGGGCGATCTTCGCCTCCAGTTGCTTCCGCTCGGTGTCGAGCTTAGCCAGGGCCAGGAACTTCGCCTCGTCGGGTCGCTCGCCCCGCTGCTGCATGTGCCGGATCTCGGCCCAGGCGCGGTCGTACTCGACCTGCACGGCCGCCAGCCGCTCGCGCACCTTCTGGATGTCGCCAAGGCCCGACTTCTCGAACTCCCACTGCCCGCGTAGGTCTTGCAGCTCCTTCTCCAGGTCCGAGATCTCGGCCTCGACCTCGGCCAGGCGCTCGCGAGCGTGCGCCTCCTCCTCGCTCTGGAGCATCCGCTTGGCCAGTTGCAACTGGAGCAGCCGACGCTGCACGACGTCGATCTCGGTCGGGACCGATTGCAGCTCCATTGCGAGCCGGCTCGACGCCTCATCGACCAGGTCGATCGCCTTGTCCGGCAGGAAGCGGTCGGTGATGTAGCGCGAGGCGAGCTTGGCCGCCGAGACCAGCGCCGAGTCCTTGATCTTGATCTTGTGATGGACCTCGTACCGCTCCTTCAGGCCGCGGAGGATCGCCACGGTGTCCTCGACCGAGGGCTCGCCGACGAAGACCGGCTGGAACCGCCGCTCCAGGGCGGGGTCCTTCTCGATGTTCTCGCGGTATTCGTCGAGAGTCGTGGCGCCGATGCAGCGCAGCTCGCCGCGGGCCAGCGCGGGCTTGAGCAGGTTGGCCGCATCCATCGACCCCTCGGCCTTCCCCGCGCCGACGACCAGGTGCAGTTCGTCGATGAACAGGATGATTCGCCCTTCCGACTGCGTGACATCCTTGAGCACGGCCTTGAGCCGGTCCTCGAACTCGCCCCGGAACTTCGTCCCGGCGACCAGGGCGCCCATGTCGAGCGCGATCAGCTTGCGGTTTTGAAGGCTCTCCGGCACGTCCCCCGAGACGATCCGCTGCGCCAGTCCTTCGACGATCGCCGTCTTGCCGACTCCCGGCTCGCCGATCAGGACGGGGTTGTTCTTGGTCCGCCGGCTCAAGACCTGCACGACCCGGCGAATCTCCGCATCCCGGCCGATGACCGGGTCCATCTTCCCCTTCCGGGCCAGCTCGACGAGGTCGCGGCCGTACCGCTCGAGCGCCTGGTACTTGTCCTCGGGATTCTGGTCGGTCACGCGCTGGCCGCCCCGGACCTTTTGCAGCGCCTGGAGGATTTCACGCTCGGTGACCCCGAGGGCCGCGAGCAGCTCCTGGGCCTTGCTCTTGACCTTCGTGAGGGCCAGGAGTAGGTGCTCGACCGAGACGTACTGATCCTTCATCCGCTCGGCCTCGTCCGTGGCCAGGTCGAAGACCCGGTTTAGGTCGGAACCGAGCGTCGTCTCGCCGCCGGTCACCTTCGGCAGCGAGTTGAGACCCTCTTCCGCCGCCCGGAGCAACTGCGCCGGGTTGACGCCGAGCTGGCCCAGGAGCGCCCGGACCACGTTTTGATCGGGGTCGAGCAGCGCCACCAGCAGGTGCATCGGCTCCAGCCGCTGGTGGCCCCGTTCCCGCGCCACGCCCTGCGCCTTCTGCACCGCCTCTTGGCTTTTTAATGTGAATTGATCGAAGCGAAAAGCCATTGCCTCTTTCCTCGCGGCCGGTGCGGCCATTCGTATGGGAAATCTTGTTCCTTACCGAGCAGTTCAACGCAATTACTACGCAGAACTCGTCTCGATGTTCGCGAAATTCCTGAGATTTCCCCTGTCTCCATCCGGTGCGTGCAAAGGCGTGGAATCCCTCCGCTCAGGTGGGTGGAGGCCCGGCCAGGATCGCCTCTAGGCAGCGTCGGGGGTTCGTAAGGGGTCGGCCCAGAGCCAGGAAACGTCGATCCAGAAGCCCGGCAGGGCCGAGCTGCGATGGATCCCCTCGGTGAGCCGCGAGGATTGGTAGGCTTCCCCCTCACGACGCTCGACGAATAGGACACGATCACGACTGTCCACGAACCAGAGTTCGGCAATCCCAGCATCGCGATAGATCTGGGCCTTGAAATCCAGATCGTACGATCGATTCGAGGGGGAGAGAACCTCGACGACCAAGACCGCCGTCCTGATTGCCCATCCCACCCCTCGCCCCGGTTTGACGCCCACGGGCAGGACGAAGATGTCTGGTTCGAGACACCGCTTCGGTGCGACGCGAAGGAGGGCGGGACCGGGGAGGACGTGGCCGGTCCCTCGCTCCCAGCGCGATCCGTTGAGAAGATCCGTCAGGAAAACCGTGATTTCTTGATGATGATCGGTGACGGGCGAGGGCATATAGACGATCCCATCGATGTACTCACAGAACTTATTCTCAGGCGCGTACCGAAAGTAATCCTCCTCGGTCTGCCCGGCGATCATGACGAGATAGTCGCCCGTCAGTGACGAACGATCATAGGAGGGAGGGATCGGTTCATCGATCGGGGACGAGGGGGCCTCGGCCACCGTCCCCGGTGCTTTCGGAGGCTCCTGGTAGGTTGGCATAGCTCACCTCAGAAGAAGGGTGCCTCGGGCCAGTCAGGATAGTCGCGCGCGGCCTGGAAGTGTTTGAACCAGAACGCGACGTCGCCGACGGTCGTCTCGCCCCGGGAGACATATATTTCCCACCAGCCGTCGGAGGGGCGGAGCAGGTTGCCGAAGTCGCTGCGCGCCTTGGGTTTCTGGATGATCAGGGCGCTCAGGTCGGGCATGCTCTTCTCGAGGCAGGCCGCCTGAAGGGGCTTGAGCAGCTTGGTGGCAATGGTGCGCGGAGTCTCCTTCACGCCGACTTCCTTGCAGCGCTGGCAGAAATCGTCGTAGGAGACCCAGACGGGGGACCTCCGGTCGCGGACCGCCTGCGAGAGGTCGCGGGCCAGTCGGACGAGGATCGGGTAGGCGGCCCGAGCACTATCAAGAGACATCGCGTCGGCTCCTGAAAGGGCGAGACGGTGCGAGGGTCGACGTCCAAGAGGCAACAGCCCGGTTCCGCTCGGTGCTGCCAACACGGGGCAATCCCCAGAAAGGCCCGAACGGAGGCGGGGGCGTGGGCCCCGCCTCCGCCCTGGAGGGAACGGAATCGGGTCATTTCTTTTCTTCGAACTCGACGTCGATGACGTCCTCGGGCTTGCCGGCCTGGCCGCCGTTGGGCGAGGCGTGTCCCGCCGCGCCGCCGTCCGGGCCCGGACCCGCCGCGCCGGCGCCCGCCTTGGCGGCACCGGCGTAGAGGTGCTCGGCCATCGCCTGACTGGCGCGCTGCAGGTCCTCGATCGCCTGGGTGATCCGGGCCGGGTCGTCCCCCTTCTTGGCCTCGTTGACCTTCTCAATGGCGGCCTGGACGGCCGACTTGTCGGAGTCGGAGAGCTTGTCCTTGTTCTCCTCCATCAACTTCTCGAGCTGATAGACCCGCTGATCGGCGGCGTTCCGCGCCTCGGCCAGGTCGCGCTTCCGCTTGTCCTCGGCGGCATGCGCCTCGGCGTCGCGCTGCATCCGATCGATCTCTTCCTTCTTCAGTCCGCCGGAGGCCTCGATCTTGATCGTGTGCTCCTTGCCCGTCCCCTTATCGCGCGCCGTGACGTTGAGGATCCCGTTGGCGTCGATGTTGAATGCAACCTCGATCTGCGGCGTCCCCATTCGGGCGGGGGGGATCCCCTCCAGGTTGAACTCGCCGAGCAGGCGGTTGTCGGCCGCCATCGGCCGCTCGCCCTGGTAGACCTTGATCGTGACGGCCGTCTGGTTGTCCTCGGCGGTGGTGAAGGTCTCCTTCTTCTCGGTCGGGATCGTCGTGTTCCGCTCGACGAGCTTAGTGAAGACGCCCCCCTTGGTCTCCAGGCCGAGCGAGAGCGGGGTGACGTCGAGCAGGAGCAGGTCCTTGACGTCGCCGGTGAGTACCGCCCCCTGGATCGCCGCGCCGACGGCGACGACCTCGTCGGGGTTGACCCCCTTGTGCGGCTCCTTGCCGAAGATCTCCTTGACGATCTGCTGGACCCGCGGCGTCCGGGTCGCGCCGCCGACCAGCACCACCTCGTCGATGTCCGACGCCTTGAGCTTGGCGTCGTCGAGTGCCTTGTGGACCGGAGCCTTGCAGCGGTCGAACAGGCGGTCGGTCAGCCGCTCGAACTGGCTCCGGCTGACCGTCATCGTCAGATGCTTTGGCCCACTCTGGTCCGCCGTGATGAAGGGCAGGTTGAGGTCGGCCTGCGTCTGGAACGAGAGATCCTTCTTCGCCTTCTCGGCGGCCTCCTTGAGCCGCTGGAGGGCCATCGCGTCCTTGCGGAGGTCGATCCCCTGCTCCTTCTTGAACTCCTCGGCGATGTAGTTGATCAGCGCCTCGTCCCAGTCGTCGCCGCCGAGGTGGGTGTCGCCGTTGGTCGAGAGCACCTCGAAGACTCCATCGCCGACGTCGAGGATCGAGATGTCGAACGTGCCGCCGCCGAGGTCGAACACGGCAATCTTCTCGTTCTTCTTCTTATCAAGGCCGTAGGCCAGTGCCGCGGCGGTCGGCTCGTTGATAATCCGGGCCACCTCCAGGCCGGCGATCTGGCCGGCGTCCTTGGTGGCCTGGCGCTGGCTGTCGTTGAAGTAGGCCGGGACGGTGATGACCGCCTTGCGGACCTTGTGCCCGAGGTAGCTCTCGGCCGCCTCCTTCAGCTTGCGGAGGACCAGAGCCGAGATCTCTGGCGGGGTATAATCCTTGCCGCCGACGCGGACCTTGACGAAGTCGTTAGCCCCGCCCACGACCTGGTAGGGGACCATCTTCTCCTCGGTCCGGACCTCGTCATGCCGACGGCCCATGAACCGCTTGATCGAGTAGACGGTCCCGCCGGGGTTGGTCACGGCCTGCCGCTTGGCCGGGTCGCCCACCAGGGTCTCCCCCTTGGGCGTGAATGCCACGACCGACGGCGTCAGCCGGCTCCCCTCCTGGTTGGCAATGACCGTGACATCACCCCCCTCCATCACCGCGACCACGCTGTTCGTCGTCCCGAGGTCGATGCCAATGATCTTTTCACCTTCTGCCACGTCCAGTCTCCTTTCCCAACATTGAATCGAGCGGTGACGAGGTTTCGGTAACGGAACCCAAAGTTGATTGTATTCACGGATCCGGGGGACGTCCCACGCCTACAGGCATCGAGGCCGTGCCTCCGGGTCTTCTCCGACCTCGCGTCCCGTCCTCACTCGTTATGCAACGTCAATGCCAGGAATCAAAATCGAGCGGGAGCACGTTCCTGAACTTCCCGACTCTCAAGGACTTCGGTCAATCCGGCCGGTTCTTTTTTCCCATCTGCCATTCGGTCTGACCGCCATTTTGGCAGTTGGCGAAAATAGGTGAAAGA
>JBKOZB010000111.1:0-7933 GCA_046744225.1 Planctomycetota bacterium
GAGGGGAAGACCCGAACCATCCATGCCTATCACAGTCCACTGCCCCCGTTGCGGCAAACCTCTCAAGGCCCCGCAGGAGACGATCGGTGAGCCGGCCGGAGAGGGTCCGTGTTGAGCGGGGTTGGAAGCCTCTTTTCCGTAGGATCCGCGGTGCGGACCGCGCCCCGGAAGCCTGGTCCGCACCGCGGACCCGACGAAAACCGAGGTCGAACATGCTCAACACGTAGCGGAGAGGGCTCCGGCCGGCTCCTCGGATGAGCCGTCGTGATCAGGCCCCGACCTTCTGCGTCACGCGCGACTCCGCGAACTTCTCGAGTTTGCGAGCATCGGCGTAGAACTTGCGGATGCCCTCGCTCAGCTTGTCGACGGCCATCGGGTCCTCGTTGTGCATCCAGCGGAATGTCTTCTCGTCGAGGTAGATCTTCGAGCCGTCGCTGGTCTTGGCCGTCTCGGGGTTGAGTCGGCGCGTCAGCTCGCCCTCGGCCTGCCCCAGCTTCTCCAGCAGGTCGGGGCTGATCGTCAACAGGTCGCAGCCGGCCAGGTGGATGATCTGCTCGATCTTGCGGAAGCTGGCCCCCATCACCTGGGTCTTGTAACCGTACTTCTTGAAGTAGTTATAGATCCGAGTCACCGAGGCGACCCCCGGGTCCTCGTCGGCCGGGATGTCGGCGACGCCCTTGTCCTTCTTGTACCAGTCGTAGATCCGGCCGACGAACGGCGAGATGAGGGTCACGCCGGCCTCGGCGCAGGCCACTCCCTGGGCGAAGCTGAACAGCAGCGTCAGGTTGCAGTGGATACCCTCGCGTTCGAGCTGCTCGGCGGCGCGGATGCCTTCCCAGGTGCTCGCGACCTTGATCAGGACACGCTCGCGGTCCACCCCGGCCTCTTCATAAAGGTCGATCAACCGGCGAGCCTTGGCGAGCGTCCCCTGCGTGTCGAAGCTCAGGCCGGCGTCCACCTCGGTCGAGACGCGGCCCGGGATAATCTCCAGGATCTCGCGTCCGAAGTTCACGAAGAGCCGGTCCATGAACTCCACGGTCTTCGCCGCCTTGTCGCCGCCGTGGTGGCTCGCCTCTTCGAGCGCCTGCTCAACGAGGTGCTCGTACTGCGACTGCTGCGCCGCCTGGAAGAGCAGCGAGGGGTTGGTTGTGGCGTCCTGGGGCTTGTACTTCGCGATCGCCTGGATGTCGCCCGTATCTGCGACGATGATGGTGTACTTCTTGAGCGAGTCGAGGAAGCTCATGAGTGGTTCTCCCTATGGGGTTCTATCTCGGTCGAATTGTGCGGTCGATCGTCGTCCCGCGACCGGTCCTTCCAATAATGATACCAAAAACCGGGCCCGAAGAGGGGCGGGGTTGTGCCCCTGCCGTCGGAAAGGTCTCCCTCCCCCGCCACGGGGGGAGGGAAAACGCGTGGGAGGCTCAGCGCCCCGTCCGCTTGATCTGCTCCTTGGCCTCCTCCACGATCCGCTCGGCGGTGAAGCCGAACTCGCGCTGAAGGTCCTTGAGCGGAGCCGAGGCCCCGAACGACCGCATGGCGATGCTCTTCCCGCGATCGCCGACGTAACGGGCCCAGCCGAACGCCGACGCCTGCTCGACCGAGACACGGGCCGTCACGTCCGGCGGGAGGATCTGGTCGCGATAGGCTTGATCCTGATCATCGAACAGCTCCCAGGAGGGCATGCTCACGACACGCGCCTTGATGCCCTGGGTCTTGAGCATCTCAAAGGCCTCGACGCAGAGGGAGACCTCGCTGCCGGTGGCGAGCAAGAGGACTTCGGGCTTGCCGTCGGGGGCGTCGGCCAGGATGTAGGCCCCTTTGGCCAGGCCGGAGGCCGGGGCGTACTTGGTCCGGTCGAGCGTCGGCAGGTCCTGCCGCGTGAGGACGAGGACCGACGGCTGGTGGTGCAACTGCATGATCACCCGCCACGCCTCGACGACCTCGTTGGCGTCGGCCGGGCGGATCACGATCAAGCCGGGGACCGCCCGCAGCGACGGGAGCTGCTCGATCGGCTGGTGGGTCGGGCCGTCCTCGCCGACGCCGATCGAGTCGTGCGTGAAGATGTAGATGACCGGCAATTCCATGATCGCGGCCAGGCGGATCGGCGCGCGGCCGTAGTCGCTGAAGATCAGGAACCCGGACCCGAAGGGGCGGACCTTGACCAGCGACATGCCGTTGAGGATCGCCCCCATCGCGTGCTCGCGGACGCCGAAGTGGAAGTTGCGGCCGCCGTAGCTGCCGGCCTCAAAGTCGCCGGTGCCGTCGAACGTCAGCCGCGTCTTGGTCGAGGGTGCCAGGTCGGCCGCGCCTCCTAGGAGCCAAGGGACGTTCTTCGCGACCGCGTTGAGCACCTTTCCGGACGAGACCCGCGTGGCCACGCCCTTCGGGTCGGCGGGGAAGGTCGGCAGGTCCTTGTCCCAGCCGTCGGGCAGTTGCCGGTGCTGCATCCGGTAGAGCTGGTCGGCCAGCGCCGGGTACTTCGCCTTGTAATGCTCGATCCGGCCGAACCAGGCGTCGCGCAGCTCCTTGCCGCGCTTGCCCATCTTCTCCTGGAAGTGCTCGTAGACCCCGTCCGGGACCAGGAACTTGGCATCTTCCGGCCAGCCGTAGTTCCGCTTGGTCAGGCGGATCTCCTCCTCGCCGAGCGGCTCGCCGTGGGCGCCGTGGGTATCCTGCTTGTTGGGAGCGCCCCACGCGATGTGGCTGTCCACGATGATCAACGTGGGCCGGTCGTCCGTCTTGAGGAACGTCTGGAAAGCGTGGTCGAGCATATCGAGGTCGTTCGCGTCGCCGACGCGCAGGACGTTCCAGCCGTAGCCGAGGAACCGGGTGGCGACATCCTCGGTGAAGGCTAGCGCCGTGTTCCCCTCGATCGTAATCCGGTTGTTGTCGTAGATCCAGCAGAGGTTCGAGAGCTGCCAGTGGCCGGCGAGCGAGGCCGCCTCGGAGGCGACGCCTTCCATCATGTCGCCGTCGCCGCAGAGGGAGTAGACGTTGAAGTCGATCAGGTTTTTGAAGCCCAGCCTGTTGAAATGGGCGGCCAGCCATCGGCCCGCCACCGCCATGCCGACGCTGTTGGACAGTCCCTGGCCGAGCGGGCCGGTCGTGGTCTCGACGCCCGAGGTCCAGCGGTACTCCGGGTGCCCGGGGCAGCGGCTATGCAACTGGCGGAACTTCTTGATCTCATCGAGCGGGACCGAGGGCTTGCCCAGTGACTCGTAATCCTTGCTGACCGCCTTGACGCCGCTCAGGTGGAGCAGCGCGTAGAGCAGCATCGAGGCGTGGCCCGCCGACAGGACGAACCGGTCGCGGTTGGGCCAGATTGGGTCCTGCGGGTCGTACCGGAGGAAGTTCTGCCAGAGGCAATACGCCACCGGGGCCATGGCCATGGGCGTACCCGGGTGGCCGGAGTTGGCCGCCTGGACCGCGTCCATCGACAGGGTGCGGATCGTGTTGATGCAGGTCACGTCGATCGGCTCTCTCGCCGACTTGATCACGGGGTTCATATCGACCGTCGTAGTCATGTTGGGTTCCCTCGGGTTGTGACGACTCATGCTTCACGTCGAGAGGCGGCCTGTCGTCCCACTCTCGTGGGCCCGGGTTCAACGGGCCTTCAGGTTGAGCGTTTCGAGGTCCGTCTTGGCGACCCCAGAGATTTCCGGAGCGCCAGACCACGCGCGACCAGCGAGGAGCGTGACCTGAGCGATCGACGCGGAGTCCTCGCCCGAGCTCGGCCGATGTCGCGCGGGGGATTGCTCGAGATCGGCGTCGCCATCTTCCCGGTCCTTCGAGGCTCTCGTCATCCATCGCACAGGAAGGGGATTGTATCAGCCCCTTCCCCATTGTTCCTCCGTTTTTCCAGCGCAAAGCCGATCCTCGACCCGAGAGGTGATTGCATGCGTGGATTGGTCGCCGCTAGACAGCCCTGCGTTGGGTGGCAGAGTTCTCCCCAAGGCATGCCGTCGGGCCCATAGACTCGATCGAGGAAATGTATTGCGACGCCTTGCAGGAGTTGTTGCAATTCCGCCCTGATGATCGTCAGCTCGGGTGGGTGAGCCATCCTTAACTCCTCGTTCAAGTTGGGACGGGACGGTTCTTGAAGTCCCGAACGAAAAGGTAATCGAACCGACTTTACCATGCAAATCTTGTCGTGCACCCTGACCATGTTCCGCTGGGGCATGGATTTGACGGTGGGGAGGTGAACCGTTACACTGTCTGGACTTGACTCTTTCCTTTTTCATGTCTGATAGGGCTGCCCCGGGCAATTTCGTTCGGGGACGATCGGCCTAGAATGGCTTACGATTCGAGGGGGGGTGGTCGTCGTGGCGCTTGTGGTGAAGGACCTGATCGATGCCGGCGTGCATTTCGGGCACCGGGCGAGTCGGTGGAATCCGAAGATGAAGCCGTACATTTACGGCAAGCGGAATCTGATTCATATCATCGACTTGAAAGAGACGGTGCGGGGTCTGCTCCGCGCCACCAAGTTCTTTCATCGCATCGCCGCATCGAACGGCCTGATCCTGTTCGTGGGAACCAAGCGTCAGGCGGCCGAGACCCTCGTCGAGGAGTGCAACCGCTGCCAGATGCCGTACGTGACCGAGCGCTGGCTGGGCGGGACCTTGACGAACTTCCGGACGATCCGCAGCCGGCTCGAGCGGCTCGAGGAGCTGGAGACGATCCTCGACGGCGAGCAGGCGCTGAGCTATTCGAAAAAGATGGTCTCGACGCTCACCCGAGAGCGGAAGAAGATCGAGCGCAACTTGTCGGGGATCCGGCACATGACCCGGCTGCCCGAGGCGCTGATGGTCATCGACCCGCACCGCGAGCAGATCGCGGTGGCTGAGGCGCGGAAGCTGGGCCTCAAGGTCGTGGCCCTACTCGACACCGACTGCGACCCGGATCAGGTGGACCTGCCGATCCCGGGGAACGACGACAGCATGCGGTCGATCGAGCTGGTGGTCAAGCGGCTGGCCGACGCGATCGTCGAGGGCCGGGCCGCGGCGCCGGTCGAGCCCCTGGCGCGTGAGGGCGAGGGCGCGCCCCCTCCGGGCCGTGGCGACCGCGACCGTCGGGGGGACCGCCGGGGCGGACCGGGGCGCGGCGGGCCAGGCCAGCCGGCCAGTGTCAGCCGCTCGTCGGCCCGGACGACCGGCCAGGGGCCCGAGGTGCTGGCCCAGGGAGCCGAGCCGGGCGAGCCCGTCGCGCACGACGCCGAGGCCGCCACGATCGCGCCGGCGGCCGTCGAAACGAACATCCCCGGCGCGCACGGCGAGACCGACGTGCCGCCGTCGGCCGAGTGAACCAAAGCCGAACGTTCCCCGTGAGGGCGCGATCCGCCCGGCCGCGGGGTTTCCGTCGCCGGATCGAGCCGGATTTGACACGAGCCTGGTAACCAACCCCGAACACGATACGGACTTTCAACCGAGGTGGGCGTCTCCACGCCGTGCCCCGCTCCGAGCGCGAGGAGAGATTCCGATGGCCGAGATCACGGCCCAGACGGTGAACGAATTCCGCAAGGCCACCGGGCTGGGCTTGATGGAGTGCAAGGCGCTCCTGAAACAAGCCGACGGCGACCTGAAGAAGGCCATGACTCTGGCCAAGGAAAAGCATGGCAAGAACGCCGAGAACCGCGCGGGGCGCGCGACCAAGGCGGGCCGCATCGAGGTCTACATCCACCACGACGGCAAGTCGGGGGGGATGGTCGAGGTCAACTGCGAGACGGACTTTGTCGCCCGCAACGAGGAGTTTCGCCAGCTCGCCAAGGACCTGGCCCTCCAGGTCGTCGCCGCCCGACCGCTCTGCGTGCGGCGCGAGGAGGTCCCGGCCGAGACAGTCGCCGAGCAGAGGCGGATCTTCCTGGCCCAGGTGGGGGACAAGCCCGCGGCGATGCGCGAGAAGATCGCCGAGGGGAAGCTTAACTCCTGGTACGTCGAGAACGTGTTGATGGAGCAGAAGTTCGTCAAGGACGAGGCGAAGACGGTCCGCGAGATGGTCCAGGCTGTCAACGCGCGCACAGGCGAGAACATCACGATCGCGCGGTTCGCGCGGTTCGTCGTGGGCGAGGCCAGCCAAGTCGCGGCCGAGTAACCCAACCCGAAGGCGCCGGCATTCCGCACCCCGGAGAGAGGATCTCGATGATGAGCGCACTCACCCCGACCCCGTATGGTCCGCCCCTCTTCCGCCGGGTCTTGCTCAAGCTCTCTGGCGAGAGCTTCTGCCGTCCCGGCGAGGGGGGAATCAGTGTCGACGAGGTGAGCCGGGTCGCCCGCCAGGCGTCGCGCGTGGCCGCCTGCGGGGTCGAGCTGGCGATCGTGGTCGGCGGGGGGAACATTCTCCGGGGGGCGAGCTTGAGCCGCGGCTCGAATGTCATCAAGGAGGCGACGGCCCACTACATGGGGATGACGGCCACCGTCATCAACGGCCTGGCCCTCCAGGACGCGCTGGAGGGGCTGGACTGCGAGACCCGACTCTTGACGACGATCCGCATGGACGAGGTGGCCGAGCCGTTCATCCGTCGGCGGGCCTTGTCGCACCTGGCGCGAGGGCGCGTGGTCGTCCTGGCGACGGGGACCGGCAGTCCCTTCGTCACCACGGACACCGCCGCCGCGCTCCGCGGCAAGGAGCTGGGGGCCGAGGTCCTGATGAAGGCCACCCGCGTCGATGGCATCTTCTCGGCCGACCCGGAGAAGAACCCTCATGCCGTCCGCTACGAGCATCTGACCTACGAGCAAGTTCTGCGCGACGACCTGAAGATCATGGACATGACGGCGATCGGCATGTGCCTCGACAACGGCCTGCCAATCCTCGTCTTCAACTTCAAGAAGGAAGGGAACATCGAGCGTGCCATCGCCGGCGAGGCGATCGGCACCTGGGTGAGCAACTCCCCCCGGCCGCGCCATCCCAACCTCGTTTGAACCGTCCCCGGCCGACCGGCGAGTGCGAAAGCGAGAGGGTCTCCCATGAGCATCGAAGAAATCGTTCTTGAAGCCGAAGAACGCATGGAGAAGAGCATCGCCCTGCTCGCCGACCAGTTGCGGGGCGTGCGGACCGGTCGGGCCAACGTCGGCCTCGTCGATTCGATCCGGGTGGAATACTATGGCTCGCCCACCCCGTTGAAGCAACTGGCCAACCTCAGCACCCCCGAGCCGCAGCAGATCCTGATCCGCCCCTTCGACCCCTCGGTCATCGGCGACATCGTCAAGGCGATCCAGTCGAGCGACATCGGCCTGACCCCGAACTCCGACAACAAGGTGGTCCGGCTCAACGTCCCGTCGCTCTCGATCGAACAGCGCAAGAAGCTGGTCGGCCGCGTCAAGGACCTGGCGGAGGAGGCCCGCGTCGCCATCCGCAACATCCGACGCGACGCCAACAAGCAGGCCGACCAGGAGCAGTCCGAGAAGATCCTCACCGAGGATGACCTGGAGACGTGCAAGGAAGAGATCCAGGCGCTCACCAAGCGGTTCGAGGGCAAGGTCAACGACATGGCCGACAAGAAGTCGGCGGAGATCCTCGAAGTCTAATACGAGTTTCAGGAATTTCATGCCCAACCGGGGCGGCTGGCTGCGCCCATCAGTTCTGGTCAGCGAATAATACGGAGTGCGGTATTTGTTTGCGCTCTCCCCGTTGCCTCCACCTGGCCCACCCGGCCTCGGATCGACGTGGTTCAGGCAGGCTTGGAGATCGGCGCCCCCTCTCCCGGGGGCGTCACACCGAGCGCCGCCAGTAGACACCGGTCCAGTCGATCGGACGGATTTCATCGCCGATGTCGTGCGCCTCGCGGTAGTCGTGGACGACCTGACGACATACCGCGATGCAGCCGTAGTCGTCCACAATCATGTATCCGCCGACGGAGAGCTTGGGATAGAGATTAACAAGCGCATCCATCGTCGATACGTACATGTCGCCGTCGCCGACGGACCGCGCCGTCGGGTGG
>JBKOZB010000135.1:0-6862 GCA_046744225.1 Planctomycetota bacterium
GCGCGATTCCGGGTCGTTCGGTTCGTTCGGCGCTCACTCCCCATAGGGCGTGCCCCGCACGCCATCTTCTTGCTCCCTCCCGGAACTGGTGCCCCGGTTCCGGGAGTCGGATTTGCTCAGGAACTGCGAAGAAAACAGCAACGATCCCCCCGAAACCCGAGGGCCAGTTCTGGCAGGCGGCCGACGGCGACTTTGGCCACCCGCGACGTCCCGACCCGAGCCACAGGCGAAAACAAGCCTCTTCCCTCCCGAAACTGGGGCCCGGTTTTTGGGAGGCGGAGATACTCAGGATCAGAGAAATAACAGCAAACGATTCCCCCGAAACCCGCGCGCCAGTTCTGGCAGGCGGCCGACGGCGACTTTAACCACCCGCGACGTCCCCACCCGAGAGCGGCGACACCCGGATCGGGGCGCTCGCCGGGGCATCGGCCAATTCGCGTCCGCGACGCCACCGGCGGCGGGGCGGAGTGGCTCCTGCCGGCGGCGGGGGAAGGGACGCCGGCCGAGGTCCTTATCGGATGCGGATCACGCGAGTAAAGAAGCCAAGCGAGACTCATGCCGGGTTCCTCGTGGTGTGGCGTCCGGGGAACGGGGCCGGCACCAACAGTTCGGCCCTCCTTGGATATCATCCCCCTGGAGCCGCGGTCGGGCCCGCGATTCCGCGCGGGAACCATAGTTTTCCCCTCCCTCTGGGCACCGGGATCGGGGGACAAGGATGTTCGACTGACCGTCGTTCCCCCGAGATGCCCAAGTAGTCATAGTGGAGCGCCAACACAAAAGAGGTGGGCATCGGACCGAATTCCGTAGGGCACGCTATTGCATGACTCCCAACAACTTGCGATCCGACGGCACGCAATAGCGTGCCCTACAAGAGCCCACCACTTTCGGAGGGATGGTCCAGGATGCCCTCCGTGAGCATCTCTCATCCTACAAGCGGCTGCGGCGTCGTGCTTCCGTGTAAGTGATCTCCAGTTCCAGCGGAAGGGTGGGCCCACCTCGGAGCGCAAGGGGCATGGTCGGCAGGTGTTGACCGATGGAGAGGGGCATGGGCCAGAGATCGATGCGGTCGTCTGCCAGATTGCGCCGGACCGGACGATAGGCGACCGCATAGAGTGACGCCGGGCTGGGAAACAGGTACGTCTCCGCCTGCTGGAGCAACTGCACCAGCTCATCATGCAGGTTGGCCTGTCGCTCCGTCACGATGTCCACGATCACCAGGCCGATTCCCAGTTGCAGGTAACTGGTGCACTTGGCGGCAAACGCTCGCCGAGTCTCCGGACAGTCCTTGTTCCCGGGGCTGATGAGCTCGACGGCACCGACCAGTGTGGCCCCTCCGGAGGATTGAAAGACCTGGATCTCGATTTCATCCGGAAAGACGGCGGGCATGCTCAACGTGGTCTTGGGAGGAGCCCAGGTGGCGACCGCGACACCTCCTCCCTCGGGTTCCGACTCCGGCGCGGTTTCCGGATGATGGAACGAGGCGACATCGACTTCCACGCGACCGCCCACATGAACCTGGGTCTCGGCAAAGTATCCCTCGGGCAAGACCACGCGGTTGAGCCGTTCGACGATCGCCCCAGCCCAGAGAGCATGGAATGACTCCCAGTTCCGGGTCGGAGTCAAGGGAGGGTGAAAATGGTCAAGCAAGGGCATAGCACTCGACTCCGCGTCCTCTGGGGGCGCACCTCCTCCGGATCTCAACCGATACCATATTCTTTGATCTTGCGATAGAGCGTGCGCTCGCCGATGCCGAGCAGGCGGGCGGCTTCCTCACGGTTGCCGCCGGTCTGCTTGAGGGTCTCGGTGATGTAGAACTTCTCGATCTCGTCGAGCGGGCGGCCGACCAGGCTGAAGGCGCCTGCGGCGGCCTGGTCGCCCGAGATCGACTCGATGTCCTCGGTCAGGTCGTCCACGTCGAGGAGGCCGTCGGAGTCGATCACGACCATGCTCTCGATCGTGTTCCGCAGCTCGCGGACGTTCCCCGGCCAGGAGTAGGACATCAGCGCCTTCCGCGCGGCGGGGGTGATCGACTTGATGTCCTTCCCGTGCGAGGCGGTGAACTCCTTGAGGAAGAAGTCGATCAAGAGCGGAATGTCCTCCCGGCGCTGGCGGAGCGGCGGGAGTTTGAGGCTGACGACCTTGAGTCGGTGGAAGAGGTCCTGGCGGAACGTGCCGGCAGCGATCACCTCGTTCAAATCGCGGTTGGTCGCCGAGATCAGCCGGACGTTGACCTTGATCGGCTCGTTCGTCCCGACCCGGACGATCTCGCCCGACTCCAGGGCCCGCAACAGCTTGACCTGGGTGGACATCGGGATGTCGCCCACCTCGTCGAGGAAGAGCGTGCCGCCGTTGGCGTGCTCGAACCACCCCTTGCGCTCGCGGTCGGCGCCGGTGAAGGCCCCCCGGATGTGGCCGAACAGCTCGCTTTCGAGGATGTTCTCACTCAGGGCCGCGCAGTTGAGCGGGACGAACGGCTTATACCGCCTCGGGCTGTTGTTATGGAGCGCCTTGGCGACCAATTCTTTCCCCGTGCCGCTCTCGCCGATGATCAGGACGGTGGCCGAGGTCGGGGCGATCTGGCGAAGCTTGGCGACGACGGCGTGCATGGCCGGCGAGTTGCCGATGACCCCCTCGAATCCGAACCGCTCGTTGAGCTGGCGTTGAAGCTCGATGTTCGACCGCGCCAGCCGCTGCGACTGCGAGACCTTATCGGCGACCGTGCGCAACTCGTTGATGTCGAGCGGCTTGGTCAAATAGGTCGTCGCGCCAGCCTGCATGGCGGTGACGGCGGTCTTGACAGTGCTGTGCCCGGTCAGGATGACGACCTCGGCGTCGGGCAGCTCGCGCTTGGCCTTGGCCAGGATCTCCAGGCCGCCGACATCTGCCATCACCAGGTCGGTCAGGACGATGTCGAAGGTCTGCTCCTCGATCAGCCGCATCCCCTCGCGGCCGGTGGTCGCGACAACGCACTCGTAGCCGACGCGTTCAAGGCTCTCGGCGACCGCCTGGGCGTGCGGTTCGTCATCGTCGATGACCAGGACGCGGATTTGCTGATCCATCGGCCGTTAATCCCGTCCCGGGTGTTCGACGGAGCGGTCACCCCCGGGAAGTCGGACGGTGAACTGCGACCCCTTGCCGGGGACGCTCTGCACGTGGATGGTCCCGCCGTGCGCCTCGACAATTTTACGGGTGGTGGGCAAACCCAATCCGCTGCCGCCGGGGCGGGTCGAGTAGAAGGCATCGAAGACGCGGGTGCGGACCTCCTCGGTCATCCCCAGGCCAGTGTCGGTCACGTCGAGGACGACCCACGGACCGTCGCGCCGGGTCGTCAGGATCAGCTCGCCGCCGTCGGGCATGGCGTGCTGGGCGTTGAGCATCAGGTTCAGGAGGGCCTGCTTGAACAGGTCCACGTCGAGGGAGATCGTGGGCAGGTCGTCGGCGTAGTGGGTCCGGATGACGATCCCCTTGGACGTGGCCTGGGGCTCGCAGAAGTCGCGGAGGTCGTCCACGACCGCGTTCAGGTCGGCCGGCTCGCGCCTCAGCTCCTGGACCCGCGCGAATCGGAGGAAGTCTTCGAGGATGTCCTGGAGCCGCTGCGTCTCGCGGCGGAGGCGGTCGATCTTCTGGAGGACGCGCCGGTCGCGCGTCGTCTCCGGCGCCTGGAAGTCCTCGGCCAGAAGGTCGAGGTTCAGGCGCATCGTCGAGAGCGGGTTGCGGATCTCGTGCGCCAGGCCGCCGGCCAGTTGTGCGATCTCGGCGTACTGCGCGCGAAGCCGCTGATTGAGCGCGCGCTCGTCGGCCTGGTCTGCGACGGAGTCGTTCTCCAGCTCGACGACCGTGTCCGTATCCGAGACAGGGCTGGCGCTGAGGTCGGCCATGGACGAGGTCCGCCGAGAGGATGACGCGGAATCCAGTCGGGTGCGTTTCACGCACCAATCCTTCTGGCCGGCAACAGATTGATGCGTTGCACGCACCCGACCGGAATTCAAGCGGGTAACATGGGTCAATCGCGATCGCGTGGGACGCGCGGGCCGCGATCGCCACCATAACCTCCACCGCCGCCGCGACGGGGCGGGCCACCCCCGCTCCGCTCGCCGCCGGCAGGACGCTCGGAGGCCGGGTGGGCCTTGGCATACTCGTCAACCTGCCCGCGCTCGGCCAGGGCGGCCTTGCGCGAGAGCTTGACGCGGTCCTGGTCATCGACCGCGATCGCCTTGACGAGCATCGGGTCGCCGACGCGGCAGATGTCGGTCACGCTGCTGACGTAACCCTCGGACAGCTCGCTGATGTGGACCAGGCCGTCCTTGCCAGGGAGGATCTCGACGAACGCGCCGAAGTCCTTGATCGACGTGACGCGCCCCTCGTAGATCCGGCCGACCTGGACCCCCTCGGTCATCGCCTGGATCTTGTCGCGGGCGGCCTCGGCGCCGGCGGCGTCAGCGCTCGAAAGCGTGACGATGCCGTTGTCCTCGATGTCGATCTTCGCCCCGGTCTCTTCCTGGAGACGGCGGATCGTCTTGCCGCCTGGGCCGATCACGAGCCCGATCTTGTCAGGGTTGATCTGGATCTGGATCAGGCGCGGGGCGTTGACCGAGATCTCCTCGCGGGGCCGCTTGATCGACCGGAGCATCACCCGGAGGATTTCCAGGCGGGCCTCGTGCGCCTGGTCGAGCGTCTCGCGGATGATCGGCTCGGTGATCCCCCGATTCTTCAGGTCGAGCTGGATGCCCGTCACCCCGCGCTGGGTGCCGGCGACCTTGAAGTCCATGTCGCCGAAGTGGTCCTCGTCGCCGATGATGTCGGTCAGAAGAATGTGCCGGCCCGAGGCCTCATCCTGCACCAGGCCGATCGAGATCCCGCCGACCGGGTCGCTGATCGGCACCCCGGCGTCCATCAGACTCAAGGTCGCGCCGCAGACCGAGGCCATCGAGCTGGAACCGTTCGATTCGAGGATGTCGGAGACGACCCGGATCGTATACGGGAACCGCGTCGGGTTGGGCAAGATGGGATCGACCGACCGCTCGGCCAGGGCGCCATGGCCGATCTCGCGTCGGCCGGGACCGCGGATTGGTCGGACCTCGCCAACGGCGAACGGCGGCATATTGTAGTCGAGCATGAACTTCTTGCTGAATTCATCCATGATGCCATCGACCCGCTGCTCGTCGGCGGCGGTGCCGAGGACAGTCGTGACGAGCGCCTGCGTCTCGCCGCGCTGGAAGAGGGCCGAGCCGTGGGCGCGGGGCAACAAACCGACCTCGCATTGGATCGGGCGCAGGTCGCGTGGACCTCGACCATCGGGCCGCTTGCCGTCGAGGATCAGCTCGCGGACGATCCGCTCTTCCAGGCCATCGAACGCCACCTTGAGCTGGGCCGGGGTGATCTCGCCGGGGTTGCCCTCGGGGCAGAGTTCGGCCTGGGCCTTCTTGAGCAGCTCCTTGGTGGCGTTGTTGCGGTCGGCCTTGAGGTGGATCTGCTTGCTCTCCCGCAGCTCGTGGCCGTAGCGGTCGTAGAGCATCTGCCGCAGGGTGTCGGGCACGGTAGGCGGCGGCTCGTAGCGGGAGAGGCCGGCCGCTTGCAGCAATTCGAGCTGGAGCGCGATGACCTCCTGGTTGAGCCGGTGCGCGGCCATGATCGCGTCGGCCATCTCGGGTTCGGGGAGTTCCTCGCCGAACCCTTCGATCATGACGACGGCGCGCTCGGTGCTGGCGACGACCAGGTCGAGGTCGCTGTCGGCCATCTCCTCGACGGTCGGGAAGGCGACGAACTGTCCCTCGATCCGCGCCAGCCGGACGGCGCCGATCGGGCCGTAGAACGGGACGCGAGCCAGCAGGAGCGAGGCCGAGGCGCCGATCATCGATGGGATGTCGGGGTCGTTCTTCCGGTCGGCCGAGATCGCCCCGGCCTGAATCTGGACCTCGTCGCGGTATGACTCGGGGAACAGCGGCCGGATCGGCCGGTCGATCAGGCGCGAGGTGAGGATTTCCTTGGTCGTGGGCCGGCCTTCGCGCTTGATGAAGCCGCCGGGGAACTTGCCCGCGGCATAGACTTTCTCGCGGTAATCGACCGTGAGCGGGAAGAAGTCGAGCCCCTCGCGGCCGGGGGCGGCCACGGTGGCAATCAGGGACATCGTCTCGCCCAGCCGGACGACCACGGCGCCGCTGGCTTGCTTGGCGAGACGTCCGGTCTCGATGGAAATGAGCTTGCCACCGATTGTTTTCTCGACGGTGACGGGTCTCCGTGACGAAGACGTGCTTGACATGGACTCCACCTAACTTCGGCCGACATCGAGGCGAGGGTGTGCGATGGGGGGCACGGTTCGATCGGGCCGGAGCCCAACCGCGGGGGAATCGTTCGGGAGTCCCAAGCGATCCCGGACCGGGAGACATCCTGGAGAGGACCCCGGCCAACCCGACCGCCAAACCCCGCGGGTGCGCTCGAAGCGCGCGGCCGAGAAGTCAGGAGGAGAGGCCGGCCGAAGCAAGTCGAATCGTTGCGGTCGGCCGGTTTACTTGCGGATGCCCAGGCGGCCAATCACTTCAAGATAAGCCTTGCGATCATGCAGCCGCAGGTATTTTAGCAGGCTGGACCGCTTCGACACCATCATCAGCAGCCCGCGGCGGCTGGCATGATCCTTGGAGTGAGTCTTGAAGTGATCGGTCAAATCGTTGATCCGGGCCGTCAGCAGGGCAATTTGCACCTCGGGCGACCCCGTATCTGAAGTTCCCCGGCCGAACGACCCGATGATCTCCGACCTCTTCTCTTTCGTAATCGCCATCGCACGCCCCAAAACCGCCGGCCTTATTATCAAAGCCGATCTTGAAAATTCCCTACACTGGAAGGTACATACTCTAGGCGATCGTCG
>JBKOZB010000095.1:0-10480 GCA_046744225.1 Planctomycetota bacterium
ACGCTGACTGGGCAATCTGGGAGGCCGGTGTTCGAGCTTTCGGAGCCCCACCTTCTCTCTGGGATAAACGGGATCGGAAGGATTTCTTTGGGCAGATTCGGCGGATTCGCAGGACGATCCGGCCGCGGGACACGATGGTATCGAGTGGAGAGGACGCGCCGCGCGTCCCGTCCCCTCGGCTCGTGCCTGAACCCGGAGCCGCCGAATCATGCCCATCACCGCCGAAGAAGCCGGCCGCCGCCACACCGCCACGCCGCCGGCGGCGTCGCGGACGCGGGTTGGCCCCGTCTCCGGCGAGAGCCCCGATCGGGGCGTCGCCGCTCTCGGGTGGGGACGTCGCGGGTCGCCCGAGTCGCCGGCGGCCGTTTGCCAGAACCGACCCTCGGGTTTCGGGGGGATCGTTCCCTGTTTTTCCTCTGTTCCTGAGCATATCCGCCTCCCAAAACGGGCGCGTCAGTTCCGGGAGGGGAGGAGCCTGTTTTCCGACGCCATCGCGCCTCCTCGAACATCCGTCGAAGATTTTCCCGTGAGCACGTTGTCAACCTGCGCACCGGCCACGATAATGAGGCCGCCTCGCCCCCTTTGCCGCCCGCCGCGCGAATTCGCCGCGCCGGCCGACGACGCCTTGCCTACAATGGAGTCAGTGGAGCGTGGTGGGCCCGCCCGATCGCGGCGCCGGCGGCGCGCCGAAGGATCGATCGGATCGAACGAAGCTCCGTCGCGGCGGTCCGTTGAGGTGATCCGGATGGCTTACGAATTCTCGAAGGTCGAAGATGCGGTCCAGGCGATCGCCGAGGGGCGGGTGGCCATTGTCGTCGATGACGAGCAGCGCGAGAACGAGGGGGACTTCATCGCGGCGGCCGAGAAGATCACGCCCGAGACGGTCGAGTTCATGATCACGCACGGCCGCGGGCAGCTCTGCATGCCGGTCATGCCCGACCTGGCGCAGCGGCTCGACCTGCACCCGATGGTCGAGCGGAACACGGCGCCGCACCGCACCCCCTTCACCGTGCCGGTGGACCACAAGTCGTGCCGCACCGGCATCAGCGCCGAGGAGCGCGCGCGGACGATCCGGGCGATCATCGCCCCGGACACCCGGCCGGGCGACCTGGTCCGCCCCGGCCACCTGTTCCCGCTTGTGGCCAAGGAGGGGGGCGTGCTCCGCCGCGCAGGGCACACCGAGGCGGCCGTGGACCTCGCCCGACTGGCCGGCCTGACCCCAGCCGGCGTGCTCTGCGAGATCCTCGACGGCATCCACGTCGCCAACCGCGACCGCCTGCACGCGATCGCCGCCGAGTTCGGCCTGCCGATCCTCTCGATCGAGCTCTTGATCAGCTACCGCCGCCGCCGCGAGAAGCTGGTCTACCGCCTGGCCGAGGCCGAGATGCCAACTCGCTACGGCCGGGGGCGGATTATCGGCTACGGCGTCAAGCACGAGCCCGAGAACAACCCGATCGCCTTCGCTATGGGCGACCTCCGCTCGGTCCCCTCCCCGCTCGTGCGCATCCACTCGTCGTGCTTCACCGGCGACCTGCTTGAATCGCTCCGCTGTGACTGCGGCGACCAGCTCCATATGGCCCTCAAGATGATCGGCGCCGAGGGGGTCGGGGCGCTCTTGTACCTGCCCCAGGAGGGACGAGGCATCGGCCTGATCGAGAAGCTCAGGGCTTATGAGCTACAAGACCAGGGGCTCGACACCGTCGAGGCCAACCAGGCGCTCGGCTACCGCGCCGACGTTCGCGACTACGGCATCGGGCTCCAGATCCTCCAGGACCTCGGCCTGACCCAGGTCCGCCTCCTGACCAACAACCCCAAGAAGACCGACGCTTTCGTCATCCACGGCCACGGCCTGCACGTCGTCGAGCAGGTCCCGATCATCGCCCCCGACGAGGCCGACCGCCGCAAGTACCTCGCCGCCAAGCGCGAGAAGCTCGGGCACAAGCTGCCGGAGAGACAGCGGCTGCAATGCCAGAAGTGCCGGTCCGAGATCGAGATCACGAACCCTTGTACCCGCAACCTGCCCCATCAAGTCTTCCGGTGCTGCGGCGAGGACATGGTGCCGACGACCCCGCCGGAGATGTAGGCATGGGACCATCGGTGATCCCCCTCGCCGCAGCGATCAGCTCGTCGCGGACCGCCGCGGCGAACCGGGCGCGGCTGAACCGGGCAACGTGGGCCAGCCCTGTCGCGACCCGCTCGGCCCGCGCCTCGGGGTCGTTGGCCAGGATGTCCAGGGCCCGCGCCAGGACTTCGGGCTCGGGGGCGTCGAGATACCAGGGGGCGTCGCCGCCGGCCTCGGTCAAGGCGCTGTTGCGCAGGGTCACGACTGGGCAGCCGCTCGCCAATGCCTCGACGACCGGCAGGCCGAAACCCTCGTAGTTCGAGGGATAAAGCAGGGCCAGGGCGTCGGCCATCAGCCCCCGCAGGACAGGCTCGGCCACGTGGCCGGCGCGGATGACTCCGGCGTCAGGACCCGGCAGGTCGTCGCGATCGTCGGGACCGACGAAGACCAGCCGGTGCGCCGGGTGCCGCTGGCGGTGCCGTGCGAAGGCGTCGAGAATCGCTGGGACGTTCCGACGCCGCGACCGCTTCCCCACGAAGAGAAAGAAGGGAGCGTCATCGAGACTCAGGGCGAGTCGGGCCGCCCGGATGACCTCGGAGTCGCGGGGCAGGGGCTGGAAGCCGGGATCGGGGCCGGGGAAGATGACCCGCAGCCGCTCGGACGCGACGCCGTGCACCCGCGCCACATCGCGCGCGGTCGCCCGCGACGGGACCAGCACGCGGTCCGCCCGCCGCGCAGCCCGGCGATATCGCCAGCCGAACCGGAGGCGGACGTGCCAGGGGAAGCTCTCGGGGACCGACCAGGACAGGGTATCGTAAAGGACCAGAACCGTCCGCCCTCGCCAGTTCGGCGGCACGAGGTTGGCCGGCGCGAACAGGAGGTCATCCGAGCGCAGCTCCCGCCGTAGCTTGAGGCACTCCCAGGCGAGCCCCGGCCAGCCCTCGCCGACGACCTTCGCCGTCAGCCCCTCGGCCTTCGGGACCCGCTCCCGGCCGCGCGGGTCGCGCAGGACGACCACGGTCTCGGTCATCGGCAAACCCGTCGCGGACCATTCCTCGAGCAGGCTCTCCAGGCACCGGCCGACCCCGGTGCGCTCGGCCGTCAGCCGTTGGCCGTCGATGACCAGCCGCATCGCCTCTCCTCCGCACTCCGAGAGAGGTTCTTCGAAATCCGAAGCGATGGGTGGCATTTTAGCGCCGATCGCGGGAAAGGCCAGACGAACCCGCAGGATCGGAACCGTGTCGGGAGGTGGGGAGCCCGCGTTTCCTTCGAAATTCGCCTCTTTATGGAAATTGCCATTCGCCTTCTTGACCGGGCGTGCTAGAATGCAGCGGCTCATGACATTGATGAATTGCACCCCATCGGCTTGAGGCCGAGATCCTTCCTCTCGCGAGCCATCAACCCGTTGGTCTCTGGGCGCTGGCTCCTCTTCCCGCATCCGGCGCGATGCCGGGGCGGACTTTCTTGGCGCGACAAAGGCCGACACGTCCGCTCGCCACGTCGGAGAGCGGACGACCGATCGGGTTGTCCCGTCTGCGCCGCAAGTCGGGGTCACAAGGAGTTGGAGTTTGCCTTTGCAGACCACGATCAACGAGAGCCTGTCCACTGAAGAGTTCCTCCGCCTGGGCGTGAGTGAGATCACCCGGAACGCCTTGACCCGCGCGGGGTTCCACGAGCCGAGCCCGATTCAGGCGCAGATGATCGCCCAAGCGATCGCCGGGCGCGACTGCCTCGGCAACGCGCCGACCGGCACGGGCAAGACGGCGGCGTTCCTGATCCCGATCCTGGAGCGGCTCGACGACTGCGACCGCCGACCTCAGGCGCTCGTCCTGGCGCCGACGCGTGAGCTGGTCGTCCAGATCTGCCACGAGTTCGAGAAGCTCTCCTTCGGCCACCGCGCCCGTGCCGTCGCGGTCGTCGGGGGCGAGTCAATCTTCCGCCAGGAGCGATTGCTGGCCTCGGGATGCCAGCTCGTCGTCGCCACGCCCGGACGCCTGATGGACCTGATGAATCGGAAGAGCGTCCGGCTCGACAAGGTCCGCATCGTCGTGCTCGACGAGGCCGACCAGATGCTCGACATCGGCTTCCGCCCGGCGGTCGAGACGATCCTCCGGGCCGTCCCGAAGCCGAGGCAGACCTTGCTCCTCTCGGCCACGATGCCGCCGGGCGTCCGCGAGCTGGCGCAGACGTACCTCGTCGATCCGGTGGACGTCCGCCTGATCCCCGAGCATGAGGACGCGACGATCCCGGCCATCCGGCAATCGTACCTGATGGTCGATCCCGAGCGGAAGTTCGAGCTGCTGGTCAAGCTCCTGGAGCGCGAGCAGCCGTCGCGTGCGATCGTCTTCTGCCGGACCAAGCGCGGGGCCGACCGCATCGGGACCTTGCTCCGCGCCGGGGGACATCGGGCCGACACGATGCACGGCAATCTGAGCCAGGCCCAGCGGAACCGGGTCCTCCAGGCGTTCCGCACCGGCCGACTGACCACGCTGGTCGCGACCGACGTCGTCGGCCGGGGGATCGACGTCCGGGGCGTCTCGCACGTCGTCAACTTCGACCTCCCGGACGACCCGACGCATTACGTCCACCGGATCGGCCGCACGGGCCGGATGGGGAGCGACGGCGTCGCCTTCTCGCTCGTCCTGCCCGACCAGGCGAAGCTGCTCGACGAGATCGAGCGGTGCATCTCGCGCGATCTGGAGGGGGATCAGGTCGAGGGCATTCCCACGCCGCCTCGCCCCGTCACCCGCCCGCAGCCGCGCCAGGGTTCGGGCTTCCGACGCGGCCCCGCGCGGGGTTCGCGATACCTCCAGCGCGGCGGCTCGTTCCAAGGCGTCCGCCGTCGGCGCGACCGCGAGACCCAAGGGGCAGGCCGCTTGTGAGCCGCGCCCGCCTTTCGACCTCCAAGCCATTCCGTCCGGGCGAAAGCGAAGTCGACGGGGCCGGACGGCTCAGAAGAGGGGGGCGCGGGTCGAGGCGCGCTCGGCGGCCCAGGCGAAGACGCGATCGACCAGTCGCTCGGCCAGGTCTTTGCCGGGCTTCAACGTTTCCGGCGGATGACCGGGCCGGACCAGGTGGACCGTGTGCCGCCCGACGCGGAGCGTTTCAAGGTCGTTGGCGACGGTCAAATCGGCCCGGTTGATCCGGCAGGCGGACTCGGCCTGGCGGATCAGCTCGGCCTCCTCGGCGCGCGACAGAAGCTTGAAGCCGACGAGGTAGACGCCCGGCGCCCAGTCGCGGACCGATTGGATCACCTTCGGCGTGCGGAGGGCGCGGACGATCAGAGCGTCGGCCTCTGAGTCGAGCTTGCCCGCGACCGGCGTGGGCTCGAAGTCGGAGACGGCCATGGCGAGGAAGGCCACGTCGATCGGTCGCGCCCGGAGCGTCTGCTCCAGGTTCTGAGCGTAGTCGGCCACCGTCCCCCGGTGGAGCGGGACGAGGTGGAGCCGGTCGCGGGCCCGGCGCCATTCCTGATGGAGCCGAGCGAGCCGGGTCAGCTCGGCCCCGGGGTCGGGCGCGTCGAGGTCGAACGCCGCGAGCCGTGCGAACGGGAGATGCGCCGAGGGGGCATGGATGTGCCAGACCGAGGCCCCGAGCTTCAGGGACGCCTCGGCGATCGTCGCGGAGAATCGGCCCGACGAGACATTCGCCACATGTCGGACGTCGTCAATCGGCGCGATCGTCCCACCGCCCGTCACGACCACGTTCATTCTTGGCAAAGCTCCTCTCCCTTGCGTGACTGGCCGGCACCGGCTAGCCTGAGAAAAGAGGTCGAGCCCGCCCCGAAGTGACGGCAGACCAGGTGCCCGTGTCGAGCCGCAACCGATGACAACAACCACTCCCCACGACCCGGTCGCTCGTGAGCTGTTCGAGGCGATAATGCGCTGGCCGATCTTCGATCCGCACTCGCACATCGATCCGCACCATCCCGCCGCGCGGAACCTCGACGAGATCCTGGGCTACCACTACTATACCGAACTCTCCCATTCCGCGGGGATGCCGTCCGAACGGGTCACCCCCGAGCTGCCACCCAAGACCCGAGTCCGCAACCTGGCCGAGCACCTCGCCGCGATCGACAACACCGTTCAGTACTCGTGGCTCCTGGAGATCGCCTGGACGTTCCACGACTTCCCGCACGACCGGATCACGCCGGAAACGATCGGCGAACTCTACGACCGGGCCGACCGCCCACGCGACGGGAGTGCCTGGGATCGCGAGGTTTGGAACAAAACGCGCCTGGAAGCCGTCTTCCTGACCAACGACTTCGACGATCCGCTCGAAGGGTGGGACACCGGCAAGTACGTCCCCTGCCTGCGGACCGACGACCTCGTGCTGAAGCTGCACGAGCCGACGACCGCCCAGCGGCTCCGTCGCGCGACGAACGTGGACGTGCAGGACTACGCAACCTTGCGGCAGGCGATCGGCGTCCTCTTCGAGAAGTTCGTCCGTCGTGGGGCGCGGGCCTGTGCGATCAGCCTCCCTCCCGACTTCGCCCCGCATCGCGCGGCGGTCAAGCGGGCGGTCACGCCGATCCGCCGCGCTCTGCACCAGATGGACCTCCGGCCGGATGACCACACCGAGATCCGCCGCGTGGTCTTCTGGACCCTGGCCGAGTTCTGCGCCGAGTTCCGCATGCCGTTCGACCTGATGATCGGCCCGATCCGGAACGTCTATCCGGCGGGGGTCGCCGGGGGCCGCGACCTGTTCGACCGCCGCGTCAGCCTCCACGATTATCGGGAGCTGTTCAACTACTTCTCCGGGGTGACGTTCCCGATCTCGACGCTCTCGCCCGACGCCGGGGCCGAGCTGGTGGCGTACGCCTGGATCTTCCCGAACGTGCTTCCGCTGGGTCACTGGTGGTACTCGAACATCCCGACGTTCATCGCGGCCGACCTCCGGGCGCGGCTCCAGGCGGTGCCCAAGGTCAAGGTCGTGGGATATTACTCCGATGCCTACAAGCTCGAATTCGTCTTGCCCAAGTTCAATATGTTCCGCCGCGTGCTGGCCGAGACGCTGGCCGACGACGCGGTGCGCGGACGCGGCTGGTCGGTCGATCGGGCTCTCGACCTGGCGCGCCCGGTGCTGCTCGACAATCCCAGGAGGATTTTCGGCCGGACGGAGGGCTCATCCGAACCGGCGATTTGACGGGGCGAGGAACGCAGGGAATGCTTCTGCGTGGGGAAGTTCCGGCCCGATCGCCGTCTCGACCCGGCTGGCCCGACTTCCCCGATCTGGGCTTGATCGACCTCGAGCCTGCAAGGACTGGCACCCATGACGCTTCCACGATTGACTCGAACGCTTGCCACCGGCCTGGCCCTGGGCCTGGCCTTGTTCGTTACACCGCTCCTGTTCGCCCAACCCCTCTCGTCCGGCAGCGGTCCCGGCATCGGCACGGGCCAGGAATCCGGTACGACCACCGGACCTGGCACGGCGGGGCCCAGTCGTAACCTGTATCGCGCGGGTCCGGATCGGCGTGACCGACTCGATCCGCGTGCGTACCCTAGGAGTGTCAGCCCGAGCCAGGCCGTCCCGCGCGGCCCGGGAGTCGGGACGACCTTCCCCGACGATGCTTCGCTGTTTCCCCTCCCGATGATGCCCAACCAGGACAACGGGACGAACCCGACCGAGCTGTCCACGGTCCAGCCGAAGCAGTTGCAGGACGCCCGAATGATCACCTCGCCCGGCGACCGGAGCCTGACGCTCCAGCGGATCGCCGGTGCCGCGATTTTCAGCAACCAGCTCCTCGTGGCGCACGACGCCCTGGCCGAGGCCACCGACGCCGCGCTCCAGGAGCCGATCGGCCTGGTCCGCGATCAGCGGCTGATCGCCATCGCGACCACGCTGAACTACCTGGCTGAAGCCCACTTGCGCGAGGGCAAGGTCGACCTGACGATGCCCGACCTGAGCGAGTCACCGAGCCCGCTGCCCAAGACCGACCGCACGGTCCTGATCCGCCGCGCCGTGCTCGAATGGGAGCGGGCGGCCGCCGCGGTCAGCCGGATCGCCAACCCCACCTACCGGAGCGAGATGCTCTACCGAGTGATCGACAGCGAGGCGTTCGGCAGCCAGACGATCATCAATGAATTTCCCGCGCCCGAGGGCTCTCTTTCCAACAACTCGGCCGATCCGGGTACGTCGTTCAACGGCCTCCCCGATCGGATCTTGCAGGAGGCGGCGGAGCTGGCACTCCGGATCGAGCGGCCGGTCTGGCGCGACCGGGCGCTGGTCGCGATCGCCCAGGCGGCCGCCGCGTCGAAGCAATTCAAGCGGGGCCTGGATGTCTCCCGGATGATCCCTCAGCCCGAAGTCAGGACCGACGCCCTGGTCAAGATCGCCGAGGCCCAGGCCCGCCGCGGTGATCCGGGCGGCGCCACATCCACCTACAAGGAGGCCGCACTCGCCGTCGCGGCGATCCCGCTCGACGACCCCCGCGCGGTCCTGGCCGGCGTCCTGATCGACAACCTGATCTCCGTCGGCCGGTTCGAGGACGCGCGGGCGACCATCGTCCTTTATCCCGACACCCCCCGCCGAATCATCGCCCTGGGGGCAATCGCCGAGTCGCAAGGCCGGCGCGGGTCCGGCGATTCGGCCCGGGCCTGGATCGCGCGGGAGGTCGCGCCCCAGTATCAATCCGAGCTCTATCGCCGGGTCTACACCGGCATCCTCTCGGCGATCGAGCAGAACCGCAGCCGCGACTTGTCGAACCGCGAGCGCTGAGCGCTCGCTCTGGACTTTCGTGAACGCCGAGCCGCCCGCGCCGGGCGCGTGGTTCGGCGTTCTCCGTTTGGATCGGGTCACGCGTCCGACGGAACCTGAAAGAAGGGAGCATACCGCTCCTTGACGCCGCGGATGCCGGTGTGGAAGGCGTGGATGTCGAATCCCAGGTCGAACATTCGGCAGCCCCAGCTTCGCATCCGCTCGGCGTATTCCGGTCCTCGGGAGACGATCCCCCAGGGCTTGCCTGCCTCGGCGCAGGCGCGGGCGATCCGCTCGATGACGTCGAAGAACCTGGGGTTCTCGATGTCGCCGGGGACATCCATTATCTGGCTGGTACTTGGTTACCGGGTCTCTGACCGCTCCCCTGTAGCGTTCGGCGCCCTCGATCGTGTAAAACCCCCGTCATGGATGACAAGGCACCCACCTACGACGAACTCCTCGACCTGATCCGGCAGCAGGCCCGCCAGATCGACCAGTTGCGCGCCGAGGTGGAGCGACTCAAGGCGGAGTTGGAGCAGTCCAGGCGGGCGGGCAAGCGCCAGGCCGCCCCCTTCTCCAAGGGGCCGCCCAAGCCCCACCCCAAGCGGCCGGGCCGCAAGCCGGGGCACCCGCCCAGCCATCGACCCGCCCCACCGCCGGAGCAGGTCGATCGCACCATCGAGGTCCCGCTGCCGCGGAACTGCCCGGAGTGTGACGCGCCGCTCGACGACGCCCCGGTCACCGTCCACGACCAGTACCAGATCGACCTGCCCGAGCCCAAGCCCGTCATCACCCGCTTCCGGATCCCGGTGGCCCGCTGCCCGGCGTGCTACCGCCGCGTCCAGGGCCGCCACCCCGAGCAGACCTCCGACGCCCTGGGGGCCGCCGCCGCCCAGTTCGGGCCGCGTCTGCTCGGGTTCGCCGCCGACCTGAAGCACCGCCTGGGAGTCTCCTACCGCAAGTGCTCCTCGGTGCTGCTGACCCTCACCGGGCTGGTGGTCACCTCGGCGGCCTTGGCCCGCAGCGGCCATCGCCTGCGGCGGTTGGCCCGGCCCAGCTACGACCGATTGGTCGAGGCGGCCCGGCACAGCGCCGTGCAGCACGTCGATGAGACCGGCTGGAAGATCGGCGGCCGCTCGGCCTGGCTGTGGGTCTTCGCCGACGAGCACGCCACGCTCTACCGGATCCGCAAGAGCCGGGGGCATGAGGTGGTCGTCGAGGTCCTGGGCCAGGATTACCAGGGTGTCCTGGTGAGCGACTGCTTCCTCGCCTACGATCCGTTGAACTTCAAGAAGAGCAAGTGCTCGGCTCACCTGCTGAAGCGGTGCTCGGAGGTGGAGCAGTCCAAGAGCCGTGGCGCGGTGCGGTTCAGCCGCCGGGTGGCGGCACTGGTGCGCCGCGCGATGGCCTTGAAGCGTCGCCGGGAGGCGATCGGCGACCACGGCTATGCGGTGCTGCGGGGCAAGGTCCACGCGGAGTTGGACCGGCTGCTGGCGGGGACGTACACCGACCCGGACAACGCGCGGCTGGCCAAGCTGCTGCGCAAACACCGCGAGTCCGTGCTGCGGTTCCTGGACCACGACGAGGTAGACGCGACGAACAACCTGGCCGAGCGCGAGGGCCGGCCGGCGGTGATCGCGCGGAAGCTGTCGGCGGGGAACCGGACCGAGGCGGGGGCGGAGACGCACGCGGTGCTGGCCAGCGTGTTCCGGACCTACCGGC
>JBKOZB010000272.1:0-7152 GCA_046744225.1 Planctomycetota bacterium
GGCCGCCTCGGCCTCGGCCCCGAGGATCGACCGGACCTTCTCCGAGTCGGTCCAGGGCGCCAGGTCGGCCCGGAGCTCGGCGCAGGTCTGGTAGCGGTCGTTCGGGTCCTTGGCCATCAGCTTGCGGACGATCGCCGCGAACACCGCCGGAACGCCCCGCGCGACCCGTTCGAGCGGCTCGGGGTCGTCCATCCGCTGTTTGAAGATCTTGTTGACGACGTCGCCCCCCTCGAACGGGGCGCGGCCCGAGAGGGTGAAATAGAGCGTGCAGCCCAGGCTGTACAGGTCGCTGCAGCGGTCGGCCTTGGCGGCGTCGCAGAGCTGCTCGGGGCTGGCGTAGTCGAGCGTGCCGATGACGACGTTGGGCCGGGTCAAGGGGCTCTCCTCCCCCATCGCGCGGGCCAGACCAAGATCGAGGATCCGCGCGTCGCCCTCGGGCGTGATCATGATGTTCGAGGGCTTAATGTCGCGGTGCACGAGCCCCGCGTTGTGCGCGGCCTCCAGGCCGTCGAGCACTTTGAGGAAGAACCGGGCCGTGTCGGGGACGCGGAGCGGCCCGCCGCGCTCCCCCTTGACCGCCTCGTAGAGGTTCTCTCCGGGGATGTACTCCATGATCATGAAGTGGATGTCCCCCTCCTGGCCGACCCCGAGCGTCCGGGCCAGGTTGGGGTGCTGCACCCGCTGTGACAACTCCATCTCGCGGCGGAATCGGGGCAGCGTCTGGCCCTCCTCGAGCGCCTTCTTGGGTGGCAGGACCTTGATCGCGACGCGCTGGCCGTCGGTTTCGTGGGCGGCGAGGAAGACCTTGCCCATCCCTCTTCGCCGAGGGGGCGCAAGATGCGATAGCTGCCGAGGAAGAAGCCACGGGGCGCCCCGGCGAGCACCTTGCGGGCCTGGTACGAGGTCAGCGACCCCTGGCGGACGAGCTGATTGGCCAGGCGCCTGGCGGCATCGGAGGCCGACTCGTTCGGCAGGCTGGTGCGGGCGCGCGCCAGGCCGTGGGGGAGGACCAGTCCCGCCTTGGCGACGTTCGCCATGGAGTCGTCAAAACGCGACATGCCCGGAGACCTCGGATCGACCGGTCACCCCCCTGCAGCGCGGGCTCATCCTGCCCCTCTCCTCCGCACGGCGGGCCGTCGCGGTCGCGGCGGCCCGAGTCCGACTTCAACCTGGGATTGACCAGACAGGTGACATGATTGCCGAGAGTTTATCTGAGTGTCATCGTCGCGTCCGCTCCGGCCGCCTGACCGCTCTCGCTGATGACGTGGATGACCAGACAGGTGACGTTGTCCTTCGAGTCGTTCGCCAGCGCCAAATCCTTGAGGATCTGGGCGGCTCGCTGCGGGTCGTCGCAGCTCGCCAGGACGCGGGCCAGCTCCTCGTCGCGGACCACTCCGGTCAGGCCGTCGCTGGCCAGGAGGAATCGGTCCCCCACCTCGACGTCGAGCACCCGGACATCCTCGGGACCCCCGCGCGCGTCCTTGCTGCCGAGGTACAAATACAAAACGTTCTTGAACTTGTGGTTGGGTAGCTCTTCTTTGGTGATCGTCCCGGCATCGACCAGGGCGTCGGCCAGCGAGTGGTCCTTCGTCAGTTGTTCGAGACGCCCCCTGTGGAGCCGGTAGCACCGCGAATCGCCGATCCCGGCGATGTAGACCCGGTCGTTGCGGAAGAGCGCCAGGACGACGGTCGTCCCCATGTTCGAGAATTCGGTGACGGCGCCCGAGGAGCCGAGGATCTCCTGGTTGGCCTCGGCGACCGACTCGCGGATCGCGGCCTGGACCCGCTTCGGGTCGGCTTCGCCGGGGGAGAGCCGCTTGGCGATCTCCTTGGGGATGATCTCGATGGCCATCCGGCTGGCTTCCTCGCCCGCCTGCTGCCCGCCCATGCCATCGGCGACGATGAACACGTGCGAGGGCTCCAGGAGAGCCGAGGCGTCGACCTCCATCGTCCCCTCACAGGTGCCGACGTCGGGCCGGACAGGCTTCCGGCCGGGGACGAAGTAATTGTCTTCGTTGTGCTCGCGGTAGTTGCCCACGGTCGAGACGACGCCGACCCAGAGCTTCAGGACGCCGGGGACGAGCGAGATGATGGACGAGGCAGGATACTCGTCCGTCACGTCCGGGTCACGCGGCGTGCCTTCCTTCCCGAGCATGTTTCGCATCATGTTCCTTAGCCGCGAGTACCAGCTCACCTCGACCGCCTTTTCTTCACCGATTGGCTGCCTTCGCCCACGAAGGCTTGCGCCACGTCGGGGGCGATGCGGCGGAACGTTCGTCCTGAGGAATCGATCGCCAGCCGTTTGCTTCGATCGGCTCGGTCGGGCGCCGCAAGGGCCGCGCCCGTCACGACCGTGCGTGCGCGGGGCTGGCCCAGCGGATCAGGTCATCGACTCCGACCGAACGATAAGTCATGAACAGTTCACCCGCCTCGAACCCCGCCGTCAGGCCGTGATACCGGTTCATCGTCTCGATCGCGCCGAAGATGCCCGCCTTGGCCGCGGGGAACTGGGTGGAGTACGAGCGAATCGCGTCGATCTTGACGCCCAGAGTCGGTCCGATATCGGCCACGATGTAACCCGATGCTTCGGGCAAGTCGAGACCATGCAGCGCGATCGGAAAGCTCAATTGGTTTGTGACCGTGTGGACCGGCACCCCGTCGAAGTGCTCGTCCCACTTGGTCAACCGGCTGTAGAAGACGGCGGCGTCGGTGATCAACATCGCCTGGTAGTGGTCGGGCGAGGCTAGGACCGTCTTGCCGCCGAAACCGAGCACCACCTTGGGCCGGTACCGCCGGAAGGTCTTGGCCAGTGCCACGCGGGCCTCGAACGTGTCGAAGAGACGGCGATTCGGCAAGTTGAGATTGAGCCGGACCGAGACGCCGAGAATCTCGGCCGCGCGCTGCGCCTCGGCGAGGCGCACGTCGGGGCCCGGCGACAGGGGGGTCGGCTCGCCGTCGGTCAGATCGACAATCCCGACCTTATAACCCTTGCGAACCAGGCGTGCCAGGGTCCCGCCGCAGGCAATCTCGACATCGTCGGGATGAGCGCCGACGGCGATGAGATCCAACTCTACCTCGCTCGCCTCGGACATGCTCATCCTTTCGCTGAGGATCTTCCGAATCAAACTAAATTTCCATCTTTCCAGTATAACCCGTGTCTTTGGTTCGGAACAACCAAAGCATCCGATTCGCGCGTGGATTCGGGGGCGGTCGTGTCAATCGGGCCCCTCGGCCGTCTTGGTGACGGCCAAGAGATAGGTCGGGTTGATCGCCTCGAAGCGCACCTGGTCCATCTGCTCGATCCCCCGGGCGATGGCGACGTTCCAGAGCTGGACCGTGCCGGCGAGCTTCTTGAGCGTTTCGTAGGCGGTCGCCAGGCCGCCGACGGTGGCGACGTTGACGGCCATCCGGCCGCCGGGGACGAGCCGGGTGTAGGCCGAGCTGAGGACGAGGACCACCTGCCGCCCTGTCCCACCGATGAAGACGGCGTCGGGGTCGGGCAGCGCGACCAGGACGTCGGGCGCCCGGCCCGCGACCGGGCGGACGTTCGGCACGCCGAACGCCTCGGCGTTGGCTTGGATCAAGGCGACGTCGGCCGGCTCGGGCTCGATCGCGAAGACCTGCCCCTGGTGCGCTAGTTGCGCCGCCTCGATCGCAACCGAGCCCGAGCCGGCCCCGATGTCCCAGACGACGCTCGTCGGCCGCACGTCGAGCTGCGCCAGGGCGATCGAGCGGATCTCGGCCTGCGTGATCAGCCCGCGCTTGGGCAGGGTCTGCGCGAAGGCGTCGTCGGGATTGCCGAAGAGGTGATAGCGGCCCGCGCCGCTGGCGCGGTCGGGACGGTTCGGCTTGCGGACCAGGATCAGGACGTTGAGCGGGTCGAAGTCCATGCCGGCCAGGTCGGACAGCTCGGCCTGCGTGACCCGCTCGTCGGGCGAGCCGAGGTTCTCGCAGACGTAGGCGCGGAAGTAGTCGATCCCCCGGTCCAAGAGCGCCGCGGCCACCCGCGACGGCGGGTGCTCGTCGCTAGAGAAGAGCCCCACTTTTTCGGCCGTCCGGATGCGGTCCACGACCGTTTCGAGCGGGCGGCCGGCGAGGTTCGTCAGGTAGGCGTCCTCCCAGCTCTCTTTGATCCGCGCGAACGCCAGTTGCATGCTGCTGACGTGGGGGACGACCTCGAACTGGTCCTTCCCCAGCCGGTCGCACAGGTAGCGCGCCACACCATAAAACAGCGGGTCGCCGCTGCTGACCAGGACCGGCTGATGCATCGCGAGCGCCTCGCGCACTTGCCGCAGCGCGGTGGACATGTCGGGGTCGAGCGGCACCTTCTTGACCGGCACGCTCTCCAGGAGCCGGAGGGTCGCCGGCGCCCCCAGGATGAGGTCGGCCTCGGTCACGATCCGCTGTGACGACTCGGTCAGGCCGGCCAGGCCGTCATCGCCGATCCCCACGATCACCAGCTTCGGTCGCGCGTCGGCCAAGATCGACCCCTTCTCAAGCGAGGAAGAGATTCGCCACCAAAGACACATTGGACACTGAGAGGCTATCCGGAAATGCCCCGGTATTCGGCGCAAACCTTTGGTATCAAACTGATTGCGTATTCGCGGGACTCTGTCGTCGCAAACCTCAAACTTGTGATGATTTCTGGAGATTTCCGGGGGGTTTCCGGATAGCCTCAAAAGGGCTAGCCGGAAAGCCATCGCCTTCAGGCGACGGTCGCTTACCGCCTCCCATTCCTTATCATCCCTGTTTCACCTCCTAATATTTCACCAATTCTGACAGTGACAACGCGACAAGGGCTATTTGGTTCGTTCAGATAACGGGCAAGGACACCGCCGGGTCCGGCCTCATCGATATAGCACAAATGTGTAAAATTAAGCACTTTCAAAGAATCGACCGTTGCGGTCTTGGCAGCGATCGTGTCGCTTCCTCGGCCCGAACGTTAAACAAAAAGTGTCATTCTTACGGCACAAGCATATTGAACGGGCTTTCCACCGAGAGCCGAACTCGAATCTCGCCATTTCTTCTTCGTGTCCTTTGTGGCTTCATGGTGAATCCTCTGATTTCACGGCTTCGGTTCGTTCGGGCAGCCGCCGGGGGCGCAGGGTAAGAGCCAATCGCCGATGACCTGCGCCAGTGCCTCGGCGTGGGTGAAGTGGGGCTGGTGGCCGACCAGAGGCATGATGACCCCCTGCGCCTTGGGCAGCGCGGCGAGCAACTCCTCGTAGGACGTTCGCGAGACGATCCGGTCCTCGTTCCCTTGGAGCAGCAGGACCTCGCCGGGGATCTGCGGCAGGATCGGCCGCAGGTCGAGCCGGGCGACCAGGTCGAGCCGGCTGGCCAGCGGGGCGATCGGCGTCAGGCCGTTCTGCTCCAGGTAGAAGGTCCAGCGGTCGGCGAGGATCGCCGGGAAATGGCTCTTGCTGTTATAGTTCAGGATCGCCTCGCGCAAGGGGAGCCGCGCGGTTGTCCCCGGCAGCCTCCGGCCGAACCAGAGCGCGAGGCGCTCGGCGGGGGTGGACCGGCGGCGGGCGAACGCCCCCTGCACGACCGCCTTGGGGAACCGCCTCGGCTCGCGGTGGAGCGCCCGCAGCGTGATCGTCGAGCCAAACGAGAGCCCGACCAAGAATGCCCGACCGATGTTCAGGTGCTCGATCAGGCCGAAGACGTCATCGACCAGGTCGTCATGCGTGATCCGGGCGAGCCGGGCGCCATCGTCCGGGTGCTCGCCGGGGTAGTCGTAGAGGATCGTCCGGAACCGGGGAGCGAGCTTGTTGAGGGTCAGGGCGTAGCCGCGATAGGTCGAGGCGATGCCCGGGATCAGGATCAAAGGGGGGCCCTGGCCGAGCACGCGGTAGGTCATCCGGTAGCGCGGGCCGTCCCAGAGGTTGACCTGGGCGTTCCGGTCGTACTCGGCCACCTCGGCGCGGAAGTTGGCGGGGGCGGGGCAGGGGGGACGTGGCGGGGCGTCCGGGGTCTCGACGGCGGCGGGTGTTTCAGACACGGTGGCGGACCTCAGTCTCGGCGGCGGTTCCGGTCCCGTTGGCGTGGGCCGCGTCAAAGGCGAGGCTGGCGAAGCTGAAGCAGCAGGTGCGCTCGGGGTTGACCGCCTGATCATACCTCAAAAGCCGGCCCTGCGCCGGTCCCATCGCATGCAGCATCGTGTAGGCCGCCGCCAGGCCGCAGACGCGCCAGCGGTTCCCCACGAGCGCCGCCGTGCCGAACCAGCCGGCCGGGTCGCCCGCCGCGGCGCGGTCGAGCATCGCGGTGTCGAAGCCGCGCACCGTGTCGAGTGTGGCGCGGTCGAGCAGCTCGGGGTCGCCGAATTCGGGCCCGACGTGGCAGAGGTCGATCCCTCCGATGTAGGCCACGCGCTTTCCGCTGGCCGACTCGGCCGCGCGGAGCGCCTCGACGAACCGGCGGACCTCCGGCGCCTCGATCGGGTCGATCCCCGCCTGCATCAGGTCGTAGAACGAGCCGACCAGGATCGGCACGAGAATGACGAACGTGTCGGCGTCGGACCGCTCGATTAACTCTTTATACGACCAGGTGTAGACCGGCCCGCCGCAGTCGAAGTCGATGTGCGGGCTGAGGATGCCCCGGAGTCGTTCGGCCCGGTTCGCCGCGCCGTCGCGCGGCAGGCCCGAGCCCTTCGCGTGCGCGAAGAACTGGCCCAGTTGCGCCCTCAAGGCCCGTTCGGTCCCGAGGTACGACCGCCCCGCGTGCGCCGGGGTACGGACCCGCTCCCGGCGGTAGGTCTCGTGGAAGGCGGCGAAGGTCGGCCCGTCGAGCACCATCGCCCGGTCGAGCTGCGCGACCACTCGCTCCAGTTCGGCCGACGAGGTCCACTGACCCGTCTCGCGGGTCAGCCGCACCTGGATGTCGGACAGCGCGGTTCGCCCGTCGAAGTGGCGGACGACCCACTGGTATCGGTCGATCGGAATCCGGACCGGGTCGGTGAAGGCCCGCAACGGGTCCTGGAGCTCCGCGTACGTCTGGCCCCAGCGCTCAATCCATTGCGCGGACAGGGGGCGGAACTTGGGTCGATCGAGGGACGCCATGCCAACGTTCCTAGGCCGTCGGGCCGAGGCCCATTCCCGAATCCCCGCGACAACGCTGGTCGCAGGAAGCTGGACGGGAATATTGTCGGAG
>JBKOZB010000303.1:0-1935 GCA_046744225.1 Planctomycetota bacterium
CCTTGCTCCCCTCGACCCTGAGGCGAGACGGGAGGTCGTCCTGACGTTGGCGTCCGAGTATCCGGTCCGCCTGATCTGCCGGGCGACGGGCTGGTCCCGCAGCAGCGTCTACCACGAAGCCGCCCCGGCCGACGACGAGGGCCGGCTGCGGCGGGCGCTCGGGCGGCTGGCCGCGCGGTGGCCGACCTACGGCTATCGACGGCTGACGGTCATGCTCCGACGCGAAGGCTGGTCGGTCAACGGGAAGCGAATCCGGCGCCTGATGGCCGAGATGGGCCTCCTGGGCAAGGCCCCGGCCCGGCGACGGCGGACGACCGACAGCCGCCACGACTTCCCCCGACGCCCGAACCTCGTCGAGGGCTTGGAGGTGAACCACCCCGATCAGGTCTGGGTCGCCGACATCACCTACGTCCGGCTCCGGGAGGAGTTCGTCTACCTGGCGATCCTCATGGACGTGTTCACGCGCCGCGTCCGGGGCTGGGAGCTAGGCCGCAGCCTCGATCAGGGGCTCACCCTGGCGGCCCTGCGGCGGGCGATGCGCGGGGGACGCCGGCCCGAAATCCACCATTCCGATCAGGGGGTGCAGTACGCCGCCACGGCCTACACCGACCTGCTGGCCGGTCGCGGCGTGGCGATCAGCATGGCCGCCGTCGGCAAGCCGGAGGAGAACGGGTTTGCCGAGCGCCTGATGCGGACCATAAGAGAGGAGGAGATCGACCTGTCCGAGTACCGCGACTTCGCCGATGCGTATGGGCAGTTGGGTCGGTTCCTGGACGACGTGTACAATCGGAAGCGGATCCACTCGTCGCTGGGCTATCTGACCCCGGCCGAGTTCGAGCAGCAATGGCTCAGGGAGCAGAAAGTCGCGGCCCTGCAATAGCCAGGGACCGAAATCAACCGCCTCCGGTGTCCGTTCATTCAGCGGTGCGCTTTCAGGGCAGAGAAGCGCAGCATAGATCAGTTATATTAATAGATTTTTTTATACTGTATTGTAAGATCATCCATTCCGACTTCGGTCGTTTGTGGGACCGGGGAGAAAGATTGCCGAGCGAGGCTAACTTGCTCCCGCGGGTCCGCGGCGGGACAATGCCGAGCGGCGGATGGTGGCGCTACGTTACGAGCGACCGAGCAAGGGAGCGACCCGACCACCCCCCGCGCCGGCAGCGGATATCCATCCTCATCACTTCCTCCTGAGGGGGTCGCCGCCATGTCCGAGAGGGAACATTACGACGCCATCGTCATCGGGTCCGGCCAGGGGGGCACCCCGCTCGCCACGGCGCTGGTCCGAGCGGATCGGGCGACCGCCTTAATCGAGCGCGAACACGTCGGTGGCACCTGCGTCAATGTCGGCTGCACGCCCACGAAGACGATGGTCGCCAGCGCCCGGGTGGCGTATCTGGCCCGGAGGGCGACCGACTACGGGGTGCACACCGGTCCGGTGACCGTGCGCCTCGACGAAGTGCGGCAGCGCAAGCGGGCGGTCGTCACGAGCTTTCGCAGCGGCAGCGAGCGTCGTCTGGAGACCACTGAAGGTCTGGATCTCATCCGTGGCGAGGCCCGCTTCACCAGTCCCCACACGATCGAAGTGTGCGTCGACGGAGGCGTGATGCGCCCGATGGCCTCGGACACGATCTTCATCAACACCGGTGACCGACCGGTCATTCCCAAGCTGACCGGCCTGGCCGAGGTCCCCGCGCTCGATTCGACGTCGATTATGGAACTCGAAGCCGTCCCCGAGCATCTGCTGGTGCTGGGCGGCGGCTACGTCGGCCTGGAATTCGCCCAGATGTTCCGCAGGTTCGGCAGCCGGGTCACGATCGTCCAGCGCGCGAAGCAACTCCTGCCTCGCGAGGACCCGGATGTGGCCGAGGCGATCGCCGGTATCCTGCGCGACGATGGCATCGAGGTGCTCCTGGAGGCCGAAGCCCTCCAGGT
>JBKOZB010000085.1:0-3921 GCA_046744225.1 Planctomycetota bacterium
GTGGCGGCCGCATTGGGGTCGTCGACGGGCGGGGCCCCGCCGGCCACGTACCGTTTGTCGGCGAAGAGCAGGGGCCCGTACCCGGTGCGCTCGATTCGCTTCAGGTAACGGGCCGGGATGATCAGGTCGGTGTTGACGTCGCTCCAGTCGAGCACGGCGACTCGGCCACGGTGGGTCACGAATGGTTCCATAGTAACCTCAAGAAAACCATTCACCACAAAGGCGCGAAAAAACAAATGAAAATACCTTAATATTTAATTATTATCTTTCTTTGTGTTCTTTGAGCCTTTGTGGTGAGTTCCTTTTACTTGCCGAGCAGTTGGCGGACGTCAGTGAAGTGGCCGGTAACGGCGGCCGCGGCGGCCATGGCGGGGCTGACCAGGTGGGTGCGGCCGCCGGGGCCTTGCCGACCCTCGAAGTTGCGGTTGCTGGTGCTGGCCGAGCGCTGGCCGGGGGTGAGCTTGTCGGGGTTCATGGCCAGGCACATGCTGCAACCCGACTCGCGCCACTCGGCGCCGGCCTCGCTGAAAATGCAGTCGAGCCCCTCGACCTCGGCCTGGTGCCGGACCGGCTCGCTGCCGGGGACGATCAGGGCGCGGACGCCCGGGGCGACCTTGCGACCCTGGAACACCCGCGCGGCGGACCGCAGGTCCTCGATCCGGCCATTCGTGCACGAGCCGATGAAGACGACATCGACCGGGATCTCGGCGATCGGCGTGCCGGGGGTCAGGCCCATGTATTCGAGGGCGCGGCGCGCGTCGTCGCGACTGGCAAAGGGGACGCTCTCGGGCTCGGGGACGCGGCCGGTGACATCGACCGTCATGGCCGGGTTGGTCCCCCAGGTCACTTGCGGGACCAGGGTGCTCGCATCGATCGCGACGTGTCGGTCGAAGGCCGAGGGGTCGTCGGTGCCGAGGGTCTTCCAGTCGGCCAGGGCGGCGTCGAGTGCCGCGCCCTTGGGGGCGAACGGGCGATCGCCAGTGGTGATGTACTGGATCGTGGTGTCGTCGGGCCCGATCAGTCCCGCGCGGGCGCCGGCCTCGATCGACATGTTGCAGATCGTCATCCGACCTTCCATCGACAGCGCCGCGATCGCCGGGCCGTAATACTCGATGACCTGCCCGGTGGCCCCGCCGGTGCCGATCGCCCGGATGACAGCCAGGATGATGTCCTTGGGTTCGAGCCCCGGCGCCAGGCGGCCGGTGACTTCGACGCCGAGCGACTTCGGCCGCCGCCCTTGCCAGAGCGTCTGCGTGGCCAGGACGTGCTCGACCTCGCTCGTGCCGATCCCGAACGCCAGCGCGCCGAAGGCGCCGTGGGTGCTGGTGTGGCTGTCGCCACAGACGATCGTCAGGCCGGGGAGGGTCAGACCCAGTTCGGGGCCGATCACGTGCACGATCCCCTGGTGGCCGCTGCCGATGTCGTAGAGCGTGACACCGAACTCGCGGCAGTTGGCCCGGAGCGTCTCGACCTGCCTCCTCGACAGCGGGTCGCGGATGTCGAACTGGTTCTCGGTCGGCACGTTGTGGTCGAGCGTCGCGAATGTCAGGTCGGGCCGGCGCATCTTGCGCCCGGCCAGCCGCAGTCCCTCGAACGCCTGCGGGCTCGTCACCTCGTGAATCAGGTGCCGGTCGATGTAAAGCAGCGTCGCCTCGTCGGTCGCGGCCACCTCGTGGCGTTTCCATACCTTCTGAAACAGCGTCTCGGCCATCACCGGCTCCCTTCAGTCAAAACGAAAACAACTGTCGGGCGCGTGAAACGCACCAATCCAGGCGTGCTTGAAAATTGGGTGCGATTCACGCGCCCTCCGAAGGACAATCCAACCATTGCGAAGGGGAAGACAGGGGGGCTAATCCAGAATAGCGAATCGCGGGCCTCGCGGCGAGGGGGCGCGGCCGTCGCTCCCTAGACGAACCGGGCCATCTCGTCGGCGTGGTAGCTGGAGCGGACGAACGGCCCGCTGGCGACCTCGGCGAAGCCGAGCGTGCGGGCCAGGCGACCCAACTCGTCGAACTCCTCGGGAGGGAGGTATCGGACGACGGGCAGGTGCCGGGGCGAGGGCTGCAAGTATTGGCCCAGGGTCAAGAAGTCGCACCCGACGGAGCGGAGGTCGGCGAGGGTCTCGAACAGTTCCTCGGTCGTCTCGCCCAGGCCGAGCATCAGGCCGCTCTTGGTCCGCACCGAGGGGCGGGAACGCTTGGTGTGTTCGAGGACCTTCAGGCTCACGGCGTACTGGCTCTTGCGGCGGACGTGCTGTTGGAGCCGGGCGACTGTTTCGAGGTTGTGGTTGAAGACCTCGGGATCGGCCGAGAGGACGACGTCGATGGCGTTGGGGCGGCCGTCGAAGTCGGGGGTCAAGACCTCGATCGTCGCCCCGGTGCGGGCGCGGACGGCCAGGATGCAGCGGCGGAAGTGCTCGGCGCCGCCGTCGGGGAGGTCGTCGCGCGTGACCGACGTGATGACAACGTGCCGTAGGCCGAGCCGGGCGCACGCCTCGGCCAACCGCTCGGGCTCGTCGAGCGCGACGGGCTCGGGGTGCCCGCGCCTCACGGCGCAGAAGCCGCACGGACGGGTGCAGACGTCGCCCAGGACCATGAACGTTGCGGTCCGCCGCGTCCAGCACTCCGAGCGGTTCGGGCAGCGGGCGCTCTCGCAGACCGTCTCCAGCCCCAGTTCCTCGACCAGGTTCTTGGTGAAGTACGTCCCCCCCGCGGCCGGGATCGGCCGTTTGAGCCACTCGGGGAGCCTCCGCCTCGGTGCATCCGCGACGGCCTCCGGGGCCAGGACCGGCAAGCTCGGCAGAGGCAAGGCGGTCCGCTCATCCCGGACTTTGAGCATAGACATGGGCGCGAACCTTCCGGCGGATCAGGGGATGGGTCGTGTAGACGTGGTGCCGTTCCAGGCCGAAAACCGTCTCCAACTGGCGAATCAGCGTCTCGCGGACCCGGGCCATCGGAGCGGGCCGCTGCCGCCGCGCTTCCATCGAGGTCTGGCGAAGCGGATACGGGCCGATTCCCGGCTCGTCGAGCAGGTCGAACCACTCCAGGAACGAGCCGACGTTCACGGTCAGGCCGTGGTAGGCGATCCAGCGGTTGACCGCCACTCCCACCGAGGCGACCCGCGCGTGGTCCAGGAAAACCCCGGGGGCCTCCGGCCACGTGGTCCCGCGCAGGTCGAACTCCCTCAGGAGCCCGAGCAAGGCCCGGTACAGCCCGTCCAGGTAGCCCTGGAGGTTCAGCCCAAGCCGGTCGAGCGGCCAGACCAGGTAAGCGGCGAGCTGGCCGGGGACGTGCAAGACGCAGCCGCCGCCCCGGTTGATCCAGCGGACCCGGATTTCCAAGCTTCGCAACTCATCGTCATCGGGGATGATATGGGTCCGGCTCCCCGACCGGCCGACGCTGATCGTGGGCGGGTGCTCGCAGAGCACCAAGGCGGCACCGCCGCCCTCGCCCAGTTCGTAGACCAGGCGCCGCTGAAGCTGCTGGACGTCCTCGAAATCGACCAGGCCGAGCAGGTAGACTTCAAGCGCTGGGGGGATCGGGGAGGAATTCATCGCAACTCGTTCCCCCGATTCACTTGACCCATCCTGCCTCGCCAGACGCTTCGAAAGCCCGTTTCTCCCTCTAATGTACACCGGCAATCGCACCTCCGGCAAGTGCGATCGCCGGCGCGGGCCGCCTGGCAAGATAGCAGACGATCGATGACAAATGGCAGACGGATAATCCTATTTACTACTCTTTCCTCTGCTATTTGCCATCTGCCATTTGCCCTCGGCCATTTATGGGAATCCACGTTAAGGCGACTGGTAGGTGAAAACTGGTTCTTCCGGTTTAAAGTGCGAGCCCCGAGCATTATCATCCAGTTCTGACCTCGAAGGGTCTGCTTTGAATCACAACCTGATCCACCTCATCGACTCTTGTA
>JBKOZB010000199.1:0-4171 GCA_046744225.1 Planctomycetota bacterium
GGGCGCCGGCTCGGCCGTGGCGCGGCCACCGGCCGCCTCCGACACGACACGCTCTTCCTCGATCACGAAGCACGTGTTGAGCTTGTGCTGGTTCCGCTGCGCGACATCGTGGTAGCGCTCGGCCAAGAGGTCGAGCTGCTCCTCGGTCAGGTGCTCAATGTCGATCAGCTCATTCCGGGCCTGGTTCACAGCCAAGATCAGCTCATCGAGCTTCAGGTGTGTCGCCTTCGACTCGCGTTTCTGCGCGTTCTGGATCAGGAAGACCATCAAAAATGTGATGATCGTCGTGCCGGTGTTGATGACGAGCTGCCAGTTCGCGGAGTACTGGAAATAAGGCCCGCTCGCCGCCCAGATGACCACGGTCAACAGCGCAAAGAAGAACCCCCAGCGCCCACTGGTGGCGCGGATCGTCCAGCCGGCCATGCGCGTGAACAGGTCGTGCTGTGTGACCGGGGCCGCCGGCCGCTCCTCGATCTTGATGTGTTTGACCGTCGCCACGCTTGGCCTCTTCGATTAGAATCGTTGCCCAACATAGAAATCTCTCTTCAATTACGGCAAACGGGGTGCCAAAGGTTTGAAATCAATGCGGGGGTGGCGACACGATTGCGCAAAATAACGACGAGAGTTTCGACTACGACGCGGTGATCCTCGGAGCCGGCGCGGCGGGGCTGGTCGCGACGATCCACGCGGCCGAGTACGGCGCGCGGGTGCTGCTGGTCGAGAAGAACCGCCGGCCCGGGGTCAAGATCCTGATGTCGGGCGGGACCCGGTGCAACTTGACCAACGCGCGCGGCCTGAGGCGGCTGGAGGTCGTCTCCGGGCCGATCGACCCGGCTTACGACCGTCGCCAGGCGCAGGGAGCGCGGAGTATCCAGCAGGCGTTCGGGGCCAACGGGGCCTTCCTCGGCCCGGCCTTGCGGGCCCTGAGCGTTGAGAGCACCGTCGCGCTCTTCGAGGCGGAGGGGGTCGCGACCAAGGTCGAGGGTAACGGCAAAATTTTCCCGGTCTCCGACCGCGCCACCGACGTGCTCGCCGCCTTGCTCCGCAGGCTGGAGCGTTCCGGGGCCGAGCTGTGCTGCGGGTGCCCGGCGCGGGGGGTCGAGCCACGACCCGGGGGCGGGTTCGATGTCCAGCTCTTGGACACGATGGTCCAGGCGCGTCGGGTGATTGTGGCGGTCGGCGGGCAGTCGTATCCGGGGTGCGGCACGAGTGGTGACGGCTACGCCCTGGCGCGGCGGTTCGGGCACACGATCGTCCCGCCCCGACCGGCGCTCGTCCCCTTGCGCGTCGGGGCCGACTGGGTACCGGGCCTCAAGGGTCTGACCGTCCCCGACGCCCTTGCGCGCGTCCACATCGGCGCCGGGCCGGCGCGGCTCGAACGGCGCGAGGCCGTCCTCTTCGCCCACTTCGGCCTGACCGGCCCGGCGATCCTCGACGTGAGCCGGGCCGTCGCGCGACATGACGGCCCCGAGCCGCCCGAACTCGCGCTCGACTTCGCCCCCGACCTGCGCCCCGAGGCGCTCGATCCGCAGCTCCAGGCCGCCTGCCGCTCGGGCCGCCGCACCGTCGCCAGCCTCCTCCCCGCGCCGATCCCTCGCCGACTGGCCGAGGCGCTCGTGCACGCCGCCGGGATCGACGCCGAGAAGATGGGCCCCGACCTGTCGCGCGACGAGCGCCGGCGGCTCGTCGCGACGATCAAGGGCCTCCGCCTTCCCATCACCGGCACGCTCGGCTTCGCCAAGGCCGAAGTGACCAGCGGGGGCATCGCGCTCGACGAGGTCGATCCGCAGACCCTCGAAAGCCGCCGTCAGCCGGGCCTCCACTTCTGCGGCGAAGTGCTCGACCTCGACGGCCTGATCGGCGGCTACAACTTCCAGGCCGCCTGGAGCACCGGCTGGCTCGCTGGCGCGATGATGGCATGAAGAGTCCACCGCAGAGAACGCAGAGAGAAGTTCGAAAAAAAGGTAGAACATAAAAAAAGAGTTCACGAATTTGGAATTTCAAGTTTGACATTTGCCACTTTCCATCGTTTTCTCTCTCCTCTCGGCCTTCTCTCTACGCTCTTCGCATCCTCTGCGGTGAAACTCTGCCACATTTTCGGCCGCGGCTGGTCGATGGAGCGATTGTGGAAGCGCGCTTCCACCAGGTCGAAGAAGAGCCAGCCGGCGGCGGTCGCGGCGATCGAGACGAGCGGCACGAGCACCAGGACCCGCGCCCAGAAGCTGGTCAGGCCGAGTTCGAGCAGCCAGGCGACCCCGACCGTGCAGACCGGCAGGTGCGCGAGGTAAATGCTATAGCACCGCCGACCGCACGCGGCGAGGATGCGGAGCCACGCTCGGCTCTCGGCCAGGCCGTCCCACCGCCTCAGCGCGATCAGGACTAGCCCGAAGAGGCCCGCCCCCGCCGTCAGACGCATGCCATGGAGGACCCCCACGACGACCAAGGTCGTCAGACCTAGCTCGACGCACCGCTTCGCCACCGCGCCCCGCGCCACGTTCAGCCGCCAGTAGACCGCCAGGCCCGCCGCGAACTCGTGCCAGAGCATCGGGAACGTTCCGTCGATCCGCCCCACCCAGCCCGCGCGCCAGGCCCAGATCCGCAGCGGCACCACCAGCGCCGAGAGGACCGCCAGCGCCACGTACAATCGCTTCGGGGCCAGCCAGAGCATCAGGAAGCAGACGAAGTAGAACTGCTCCTCGTAGCAGAGCGTCCAGGCAACTCGCGTGTAGGGCTCATGCTCCGCGACGCCCCAGGCCAGGGGCCGCCAGGTCTCGGTCAACGTCAGGTTGCCGACCCACTGCGACCAGCTCAGCTCGCCCGGCGATTGCAAGAGGAGCGCGTGGCTGTTGTCGCGATGCCACCGGGCCAGCCCCGCCGCGTCGAGCGCCGCGACCAGCGCGACGACGCCGAAGAACGCGACCCAATAAGGCGGATAGATGCGCCAGAACCGGCGTTTGAGGAAGGACCACGACGAGAGCCCGTGGCGGCGGTTCGCATCGGCGCTGGCGGCGATGCAGTAGCCGCTGATGACGAAGAAGAGCGGCACGCCCATCGACATCAGTCGAAGGAACGCCACGATCCCCCAGCGTGCCCAGCCGACGGAGGCCACGCCGACCACCTCGTCGCGACCGAGGGCGAACCCCGCGTGATAGACCACCACGATCAGGCAGGCGACGCCGCGCCAGGCGTCGAGAAGGCGATATCGCGTGTCGCGCGTCTCAGGAAGCATGATCCGTCCTCCGTGACTCGACTCCCCGCGCGGTGAGGTCGCGCGGATCATCCTGTCCCGCCACGAATCTTGGAGCGGGGTCCGTACTTTATTTCACGACCTTCGCCAGCGAAAGGCCATTTCGCCCCGAGCGCGAGGCGGGAATGATCAAATTCTTTTTAATATGAAATTTAAAATTTTAAGAATATTCATATCATAGGATGAACCGGCTCAAGTCTTCGTCCTTGGCCAGGGCTTCGAGGCGCCGGTGGACGGTGGCGCCATCGATGACGACGTGTTTGTCTTTCAGGTCGGAGGCGTCGAAGCTGAGGTCCTCGACCACGCGTTCGAGGATCGTATGCAGGCGACGGGCGCCGATGTTCTGGGTCGAGCGGTTGACCTGGTGCGCCAGGTCGGCCATGGCGTCGATCGCGTCGGGGGTGAATTCGAGGCTGACGCCCTCGGCGTTCAAAAGGGCCTGGTACTGGCGGATCAGGCTGGCGCGGGGCTCGTGGAGGATGCGGGCGAAGTCGTCGCGGGTCAGGTCTTGCAGCTCGACGCGGATCGGGAACCGGCCCTGAAGCTCGGGCATCAGGTCTGAGGGCTTGCTGCGGTGGAACGCGCCGGCGGCGATGAACAGGACGTGGTCGGTCTTGACCGGGCCGTACTTGGTGGTGACGGTCGTCCCCTCGACGATCGGCAACAAGTCGCGCTGGACGCCCTGACGCGAGACGTCGGGGCCGCGGCCGCCGCCCCCCTCGTCGCCGGTGATCTTGTCGATCTCATCGAGGAAGACGATGCCCGACTCCTCGGCCAAGGTCACGGCCTGCTGGTTGACCTTCTCGGGGTCGATCAGCGCGTCGGTCTCCTGCGCCAGGAGGATCGGCCGCGCCTCGGCGACGGTCATGGTGCGGGTCTGCGTGCCTTTCGGCAGGATCTTCTCGAACATCCCCTGGAGGTCCA
>JBKOZB010000277.1:0-10135 GCA_046744225.1 Planctomycetota bacterium
AAGATCGCGGGCCGCCTGCGTGGGGGGACCTGGCCGCGATTCCATTCGCGTGATCGTGCGCAGTTTGCCCGGCTTCCATGCCGAAGTCCGTGAGAGGCAATTCCAATGTCGGGCAGTACCGCCACAGACGCGGGTACGTTAACAATCATCGAGCAAAGTCACAAGGCGCTTTAGGCGGTCCCAGGAGAAATGACGCATTTTGGGCTCCATCGGTCCGATTGGAATTGTTAACCGGGATGATCTCATTCACGGCGTGTCCGGCTCTTCAGGCGGTCGGTCGTCCTCTCCGCCCTCGCCCAATCTGAAATCTTCCGCCAGGATGCCCTCGATGTCGCGGGCGCCGTGCAACACGCGAAGGACTTCAACACCATCCGCAATCGGCCGGTAGAAGGTCAGGTATTTCTTGAAGCGAGAGACGGGGAAGACACGTAGGTCAGCAAAGACCGGCTCGTCGGGCGCGTAGCGTGTGCCGATGCCCGGCATACTCGCCAGCCGCTGGAAGGTGGCGTCCGCCTCCCGGAGAAAGCGGATGGCACGCTCGGGGCCGCTCTGTCGACGGATGTAGTCGGCGGCCTCGTCCAAGTCACGAAGAGCGGTCAGGAGCTTGACAACGTTCCCGGTCACGGCTGGGGATGGTCTTGATGGTGGCGCTCCCAGACCTGGCGTTCCAGCGTGTCCCAATCCTCGCGGGTCATCGGCGTGGCCGGTCCACTCAAGAGGGCCTCACGGAGCTTGGCTTCAAGCTTCTGCTTGGCCTGGCGCTTCTGCACCTCGCGGATGACGGCACGGAGGTACTCGCTGACGGAGGCATAGCCCTCCTTGACGACCTGGGCCTCGATAAACGCCTTCATCTCGTCGGGCAGGGAAATGGTCATAGTCGTCATCATTCGGTCCTCCTGTGCGTAGCCTACCATGTTTAGCAATTATTGCCAATGATCGAATGACATCCATGCTCCCACCACGCTGGAGGTTGGTTTGAAGGCCGGACCGGGTACCTCTCTCTCGACGAGAACGCCCGGACCGGGTAAAGTCCCCCTTGCCTTTCAATCATCCCGTCGGCACGACGTCCCCTCACGGAAATCGCCCCGCGACCGACATGGACCCGGACGGGTCGATCGCTCATGCGGACGCAGATTCGGCGGGCGCTAGCCATCTTCCTCTTCGTCGCGGGGGCGGGCTGCTCCCTCGCGGAGCGGAACCCGGTCCTGGACGCCACGACTCCACTCCAAACCACCCAATTCACCCGGCCCGTCATCGTCGCGCGCGGCCAACCCCGGGAGACGGCTCTTTCACAGACTGTCGAGGATGCGGCCGATCCCGGCCGATCCATCCCTCGCACCGGGACGGCCCGAGGGAAACGCGGACGGCTCTCCCGCTGGTTCCCCCTTCGCGTCAACCGGCCCTCGGCCACGCTCCTGGCTAGGCCGGACGAGCCATCCGGTACGCCTCTGCCGAAAGCCCCCCTCCTCGCGGCCCCCGGCTTCGACGACGCGGTCCGTCTGACCGAGGTCGCCCCCGAGGCTCCTGTCGACGCGGAGCCTTCATCATCCATGGCCGACGACAAGGACGACGGGGACGATAAGGATGAAGACGAGGACGACGACAAGGACGGCGAAAACGTGGAGGAGGCGAAACCTCCCGCGCGGGTCGTCCGGCCGCTCGGGTTCCCCGACGGTGTTCAACTCAGCCAGGAACTCGGCGATTCTCCCCGCCCCGGCCGAACGCGGCGAGGGCGTGCGGTGATCCTCGATTTCAGCGAGGACGGCGAGCAGGAAGACCAGCAGGACACGAACCTCGATCGTCCCCGGGCCGAGCGGCGCGGCGGGGGCGGCGGACCGACCAAGATCAAGGAAGAAGAGGGCGAGAGGCCGGAAACCGAGGAGGAGGAGTTCAAGTCCGACCTGCTCATCAAGCTGCTCGGGATGGAGGAGTCTGACATCAGCATCTTCGGCTGGCTTCAGGGGAGCTTCACCGGCAACCCGGCCCGCCCGCGCGACGGCATTAACTTCGGCGTCACCCCGAATTCGCACGCCAACACCTTCCAGTTCGAGCAACTCTACTTCGTCGTCGAGAAACTCCCCAGGCTGGATGGCGACATCAATCTGGGCTTCCGCGTCGATAACCTGTTCGGCACCGACTGGACGCAGTTCCACATGAACGGCCTGTTCGACAACGTCTTCCCGATCAACGGGTTCGGCTGGGACCCGATCCAGTTCTACGGCGAGGTCCACCTGCCGATCCTGAGCGACGGCGGGATCGACATCAAGGGGGGCCGCTTCTACGCGCTGCCAGGCTACGAGGCGGGCCAGGCCCCGGCCCGGCCGCTCCCCTCGGGGAGCTACCTGTTCGGCTACTCGCACCCGTTCACCCACTTCGGGCTGATGAGCATCTGGCACGCCACCGATCAGCTCAACCTGTACAACGGCGTGGTCAACGGTTGGGACCGCTGGATCGACCAGAATTACCGTTGGGGCTACTCGGGGGCTGTGAGCTGGGACTCGAAGGACGACCGGACGAACCTGACGGTCACGTACAACGTCGGCCCGAACCAGTTCCCCCGGTTCTTCGCCGCAAACTACCAGCTGGCCCCCAACGGCGTCCCCGCCCCCCCATTCCTCGCCCGACGGCGCAACCTGTCGTACGGCAGCAATAACGCGCTCCTGTTCACGACCGTGCTGATCCACCAGTGGACCGAGAAGTTCACCCTCATCGGCGAGACCGACCAAGGTTTCGAGACCAACATCCCCAGCATCGGACCCAGTGGCACCACCCAAAACGCGTCGTGGTACGGCCTGGCCGGCTGGTTCCTGTACCAGTTCACCGAGAAGATCACCGGCGTCTACCGCGCCGAGGTCTTCCGCGACAACAACGGCGCCCGCACCGGGTTCGACACCACCTATTACGAGATGACCCTGGGCGGCATCTACAAGCCGCGGTCCTGGTTCTGGCTCCGCCCCGAGATCCGATGGGACTGGACCCCGGAGACCCGCGTCTTCGATGACGGCCAGGCGCGACACCAGTTCACTATCGGATTCGACGCGATTTTCCTCTTTTGATGTTGATGGCAGATTCTCGGCTCCCGGACGATAGACCGTGATCGTCGGGACATCCTTGTCCGGGTCGGCCCCCGGTGCCCCCGGCACCCCGCCGGGCCAGGGCGGGGGCGTCTGGGGCTCGTCACCCCGGCCGAGCCCGACCCATGCCAGCCAGCAGACCCCGAAGACCACGCCCCTGACGACCGCCCAACCGGAAACACTCATCTCATCGCAAGACCTCCACGGTGAAGGACAGACCGGGCCAGACCGGAAGCCCGCTCGGCCGCTCCGTTTGTCGGCTGCGAGGGCTCAAGGCAAATCCCGTCACCGGATGACAATTCCCGGTCCTCGACTGCCAAAACGGCAGGGGGAGATTCGATCTGGGCGCGGAGCCTCACTGCCTAACTAGTTGCCATTCCTAAAGATCGAGTAACCTTAATCGCATGGTATACGACTTGCATCGCGACTGAAGCGACTATTCCGAGAGGGGGAATTCGGTAGCGATCCGCCCCCGCGCCGCCTCTGGGCCGAGAGCCCCAGGGGCGGCGGTTCTCGACCGCGTCGAAGGGAGAAATCACCGTGGCGAAAATGTTGGCCTACGATGAGGAGGCCCGCCAGAAGCTGGCGAGCGGCGTCACCAAGCTGGCCCGGGCCGTCCGGAGCACTTTGGGTCCGCGCGGCCGGAACGCCGTCATCGATAAGGGCTGGGGCAGCCCGACCGTGACCAAGGACGGCGTGACCGTGGCCGAGGAGATCGAGCTGACCGACCCGTACGAGAACATGGGCGCCCAACTCGTCAAGGAGGCCGCCAGCAAGACCTCCGACGCGGCGGGCGACGGCACCACCACTGCGACCGTGCTGGCCGAGGCCCTCTTCAAGGAAGGGCTCAAGGCCCTAGCCGCCGGCGCCGATCCGATGGCGCTGAAGCGAGGGATCGACAAGGCCGTCGAGGCCGTCGTCGAGCACGTCAAGGGGCAGTCGAAGAAGGTCTCGGACAACAAGAAGGAGATCGCCGAGGTCGCCTCGATCGCCTCGAACAACGACCGCACCATCGGCGAGAAGCTGGCCGAGGCCTTCGAGCGGGTCGGCACCGACGGCGTGATCACCGTCGAGGAAGGCAAGGGCTTCGAGACGACCGTCGACGTCGTCGAGGGGATGCAGTTCGACCGCGGCTACTTGAGCCCCCACTTCGTCACCGACCAGGACCGGATGGAGGTCGTCCTCGAAGATGCCTACATCCTGATCTACGATGAGAAGATCAGCACGCCGACCAAGCTGATCCCGCTCCTCGAGCAGATCGCCCGGTCGAGCAAGCCGCTCCTGATCATCGCCGAGGACGTCGAGGGCGAGGCGCTGGCGACCCTGGTCGTCAACAAGCTGCGGGGCATCCTCAAGTGCGCGGCGGTCAAGGCCCCCGGCTACGGCGACCGCCGCAAGGCGATGCTCGGCGACATCGCCGTGCTGACCGGCGGCAAGGCGATCTTCAAGGACCTGGGCATCGAGCTGGAGAACGTGCAGCTCGCCGATCTCGGCCGGGCCCGCAAGATCACGATCGACAGCGAGAACACGACGATCGTCGAGGGCGCCGGCACCCACGACGAGATCAAGGGGCGGACCGAGATGATCCGCCGCGAGATCACCCAGACCGATAGCGAGTACGACAAGGAGAAGCTCCAGGAGCGGCTCGCGAAGCTGGCCGGCGGCGTCGCCCAGATCAACGTCGGCGCGGCGACCGAGACCGAGATGAAGGAGCGCAAGGCGCTGGTCGAGGACGCCTTGCACGCGACCCGCGCCGCGATCGAGGAAGGGGTCGTCCCCGGCGGCGGCGTCGCCCTGATCCGCGCCGCCGCGGCGCTCGGGAAGGACCTGGACCTCGCGGGCGACGAGGCGCACGGTGTCCAGATCGTCCGCAAGTCCATCGAGCAGCCCGCCCGCTTCATCGCCGAGAACGCCGGGATCGATGGCGCGGTCGTCGTCAGCCGGATCCAGAAGTCGAAGGAGCCGAACTACGGCTACGACGCCGAGAATGGTACCTGGGGCGACATGATCACCGCCGGCATCGTCGACCCGACCAAGGTCACCCGCTCGGCCCTCCAGAACGCCGCCTCCGTCGCCGGCCTGCTCCTGACGACCGAGGCGATCATCGCCGAGCCCAAGAAGAAGGCCGAGCCCGCCGGCCACGGCGACCATGGCCCAGGCATGGGAGGAATGGGTGGCATGGGAGGAATGGGTGGCATGGGCGACATGGGCATGATGTGATCGGCCGTTGACCGGCCCCGGATTCGGAAGTTTCGATCGAGAACCCCAGAACTCTTCGCACGCTCCGGCCCGCCCCGACGCGGGGCGGACCCGAGCCCGACTCGAAGGATATCCAACGATGGCCAAGATTCGCCCGCTCGAAGACCGCGTCGTGATCCAGCAGATTGAGGCCGAGGAGAAGACGGCCGGCGGCATCGTCCTGCCCGACACCGCCAAGGAGAAGCCCCAGCGCGGCCGAGTCCTCGCTGTCGGCCCGGGTAAGATGCTCGACTCCGGCGAGCGCTCCCCGATCGGCGTCGCCGAGGGCGACGAGGTCCTCTTCGGCAAGTACGCGGGCACCGAGATCAAGGTCGACGGCGAGGAGATCAAGATCCTCCGCGAGTCCGACATCCTGGCGAAGATCGTCAAGTGATCGGCTCTCAACGACCCGCGGTCAGCGGTCAGCCGGGATTTGCTCGGCTGATCGCTGACCACTGAGGGCTGACTGCTTCCCAAACATAAGGACACCCGACCCGTGGCAAAGCAACTGCTCTTCTCCGACGCCGCTCGCCGCAAGATGCTCGAAGGCGTCGATATCCTGGCCCACGCCGTGGGCACCACGCTCGGCCCGACCGGGCGCAACGTCATCCTGAGCAAGTCGTTCGGCGGCCCGACCGTGACCAAGGACGGTGTGACCGTCTCGAAGGAGATCGAGCTGCCCGACCCGTTCGAGAACATGGGCGCGAAGCTCGTCAACGTCGTCGCGTCGAAGACCTCGGACGTGGCCGGCGACGGGACGACGACCGCCACGATCCTGGCGCGCTCGATCTACCGCGAAGGGCTGCGCACCATCACCTCGGGAGCCAGCCCGACGGCCGTCCGTCGCGGCATTGAGAAGGCGGTCGAGGCCGTCGTGGGCGAGCTCCAGTCGAAGGTCTCGCGGGCCGTCTCCAAGAAGGAGGAGATCGCCCAGGTCGCCACGATCTCGGCGAACAACGACCCGACCATCGGCAAGATGCTCGCCGACGCCGTCGAGCGGGTCGGCCGCGACGGCGTGATCACCGTCGAGGAGGGCAAGACGGCGAGCTCGACGCTCGAATTCGTCGAGGGGATGCAGTTCGACAAGGGTTATCTCAGCCCCTACTTCGTCACCAGCCCCTCGACGATGGAGGTCCTCTTCGAGGACGCGCTGATCCTCTTGCACGAGAAGAAGATCAGCAATCTCCGCGACATGATCCCGCTGCTGGAACGGATCGCGCAGTCGGGCAAGCCGCTCCTGATCATCGCCGAGGACGTCGAGGGTGAGGCGCTGGCGACCCTGGTCGTCAACAAGCTGCGGGGAGTTCTGAACATCTGCGCGGTCAAGGCGCCCGGCTTCGGCGACCGTCGCAAGGCGATGCTCGGCGACATGGCGATCCTGACCGGAGGCACCGTGGTCAGCGAAGACCTCGGCCTGAAGCTGGAGAACCTTCAGCTCAACCAGCTCGGCCGGGCCAAGCAGGTCAAGGTGAATAAGGACAGCACGACCTTGATCCAGGGGGCCGGCAAGAAGGCCGAGATCCAGCGCCGGATCGATCAGCTCCGCCGCCAGATCGAGGAGACCGAGAGCGAGTACGACAAGGAGAAGTTTCAGGAGCGGCTCGCGAAGCTCTCAGGCGGCGTGGCCTTGATCCACGTCGGCGCGGCGACCGAGGCGGCGATGAAGGAGACGAAGGCCCGCGTCGAGGACGCCCTGCACGCGACCCGCGCGGCCGCCGAGGAAGGAATCGTCCCCGGAGGCGGCGTCGCCCTCCTGCGGGTCATCCCCGCCGTCCAGAACATTTACGAGTCGCTCCATGGCGATGAGAAGCTCGGCGTCGCGATCGTCCTGCGGGCCTTGGAGGAGCCGATCCGCCTCATCGCGGAGAACTCTGGGCACGACGGCGCGGTCGTCACCGAAGAGGTCAAGTCGCGCGAGGGGGCCGTCGGCTTCAACGCCAACACCGGCGAGTATGTGGACATGTACTCCGCCGGCATCGTGGACCCGACCAAGGTCACTCGCTCGGCCCTCCAGAATGCCGCGTCGATCGCCGCGTTGATGCTGACGACTGAGGCGATGGTCACCAACATCAAGGACGACGAGAAGGAGAACGCCCCGCGCGTCGAGGGGTCGATCCGCTAATCAACCGTCTTGACGGAAAGGGCCGGGCGCGGGATCGCCGCGCCCGGCCCTCCGCCGCACGTGTTCTTTGACATGCCGACGACGAAACGCCCCGGGACCTCGGCTTGTTGGTGATTCCGAAATGGGGTAACGTCGAACTTGAGATCGATCGGACGAGCGAGGGCGACCCCCATGTTGGATATCGAAGGAGACATCAATCCTCCCCCGAGTTCCCCAGTGGTCCGGCTCCTCCTCCAATTGAAGGAAAGCGGCCAGCCGATCACGCTCTCCATCAACGGCAAGGCGGAACTTCCGGTCCAGGACGCTACGTCCTTTGAAATGCTCCTGGATCTCGTGGATCGCCTCGATTGCATCGAGGCGATCCGGGAGGGATTGAAGGAGCTCGACGAGGGCAAGGGTCTGAGTCTCGAACAGGTCAAGCAGCACGCCCGGAACAAATATGGAATACCGCTTTGAGTTCGCCCCGAGGGCGCTCGCGCAGGCCCGGGAGGTCCACGACTGGATCGCCGAGTCGTCCCCGGAACGTGCCGCGAAGTGGTATCAGGGGCTCTTCGAGACGATCGAGACGCTCAAGACCTTCCCCATGCGCTGCCCCCTCGCCCCCGAGAGCGATGCCTACGGCGAGGACGTGAGACAACTGCTGTATGGGAAACGTCGAGCCGCTTACCGAATCCTCTTCACGATCCGAGATGATGTCATCCGGCATCGTCGCCATCCGGCACAGTGCCCGTGGACCTGCCGAGCCCTGATCCCGCCTTCGAATTGCCGATGTGAGGATCGGGCGTGAGGGCGTCCAAGAAGGCTCCCCACGCGCGGACGGGAATGAAGTGCGGTCGAGATCGGTGAGGAGACTTGTTTTATTCAAGAACGCGCGACATGGTTCTCGCGATTCTATCATTGAACAGAATGTATTCCTGATGGTCCCTTAACTTGCGGAGGCTGGTTGGGGCAGGTGCGGTGGTCGCGAGTCCACGTCCTATGATATCCTGGTGCTGAGTGAAACGCCGCCCGATCCCTGACCTGATCGAGACGCCATGCCGATGGCAACGAAGCGCGATTATTACGAAGTCCTGGGCATCAAGCGTGACGCGGCGCCCGACGAGATCAAGAAGGCCTATCGGCAGCTGGCCTTGAAGAACCACCCCGATAAGAACCCCGGCGATGCGGCGGCGGAGAAGCGGTTCAAGGAGGCCGCCGAGGCGTACGAGGTCCTCTCCGACCAGGCCAAGCGCCAGCGCTACGACCGCTACGGTCACGCCGGGCTGGAAGGGGCCGGCGTCCATGACTTCCGGAATGCCGAGGACATCATGTCGGCCTTCGGCGACATCTTCGGCGGCGGCCTCTTCGGCGACCTTTTCGGCCAGCGGCGGCGCGGCCCCCGGCCGGGCCAGGATCTCCTCTACAAGCTCGAGATCGACTTGGTCGAGGCGGCGCGGGGGGCGACCAAGGCGATCGACGTGAGCCGCCAGGAATACTGCGGCGAGTGTAACGGCTCGGGCGCCCGGAGGGGGACGGTCGCGACGACGTGCAACTACTGCGGCGGCCAGGGGCAGGTCGTCCAGTCGCGCGGGTTCTTTCAGGTGGCGACCACCTGCCCGGCCTGCGGCGGCGAGGGAGTCCGCGTGACCGACCCCTGCCCGAAGTGCCGGGGCACCGGGCGGACGCCGACCGTCGCCCCACTGAAGGTGGACATCCCGCCGGGCGTCGAGAGCGGCATGTGGCTCCAGCTCCGGGGCCAAGGGGAGCCGGGCGACCCCGGCGCGCCGCGGGGCAACCTCCGCATCCAAGTGCTCGTCCGCAAGCACCCGTTCTTCGAGCGGCACCGCAACGACCTGCTCTGCCAGGTGCCGATTAGCTTCCCCCAGGCCGCCCTGGGCGCCGAGATCGAGGTGCCGACGCTCGACGGGCCCGACCGCCTGCACGTCCCCAAGGGGACCCAGAGCGGCGAGGTCCTCCGGCTCAAGGGGCGGGGGATGCCCGACATCAGCGGCCGGGGGCGCGGCGACGAGCTGATCGAGGTCGTCGTCGAGACCCCGCGCCACCTGACCCCGCGCCAGGAGGAGCTGCTCCGCGAGCTGGCCGAGATCGAGCACGAGGACGTGAGCCCGCGCCGCAAGAGCTTCTTCGAGAAATTCCGCGACTACTTCACCGAGGATGCCGACGCCGCCGAACCGGGCGCGTCCTAACCGCGACCCAGACGGTCGTCCCGGCCGGAGACCGTGTGACGCGACCCAACCTCGCGGCCCCCTCGGCCGCGAGGCTAGGAGAAACCGACGATGAGCGATAATGATAATAACCCGAAGACCGAAACCAACGCGGCCGACGGCTCGGCCCCCAATGGCGAGACGGCCGCCTCGGCCACTGCGACCGCCGCCGCGAGCGGCGAGGAGCTCGCTCAGGTCCAGCGCCAGCGCGACGAGTATCTCGAGCAGCTCCAGCGCAGCCGGGCCGAGTTCATCAACTACCAGAAGCGGGCGAAGACCCAGGCTGACGCCGATCGCCTTTACGCCATCGGCTCGCTCGCCGGCGACCTGCTCGATGGGCTCGACAACCTGGAACGCGCCACCGGCGCACTCCGCGCCTCGGGCGCCTCGGGGATCACCGAGGGGCTCGACATGGTCCACAAGCAACTGCTGGCCACCCTCGCCAAGCACGGCGTCGAGCCGATCGCCGCGCTCGGGCAGCCGTTCGACCCCAACCA
>JBKOZB010000050.1:0-10034 GCA_046744225.1 Planctomycetota bacterium
ACTGTATGTGAACAAGAGGAACAGTCAACACAAAGGAAAGCAAGCGACGATGAGAATGATCTGAGGCGATCATCGAGGTCAAGAATGGGAGGCTTCTTCCGGACTTGTCCTCCCACGATGCAGGATCGGGCTTCCCTTGAAGGTTCCAACGGTTCCTCTTGGCTCCGGGAGCGATTCCCCTCCGTGCCGCCTCACGACCGGAGAGCTTGGTGCATCGCTCCGGGGACGGGTTGTGTGAATGACCACAGGTCGAACGACTTCGCATCAAAATGATGATGCTTGGAGAGCGGCCTGGGTTGTGGGATCTGACATTCTTCAAGGGAGGATGGAAGGCCCACAACAACTCGCAAACGCCGGCCGGTGAGTTCGCCGTCAACGCGTCCTCCACCCGGCACTGGGTTTCGATGGTTGGTTTCGAGTGTGGGGAGGATCGGGCGTCCGTCCCGGCTCATGGTGAGCCCGGGGGCGATCCCCGAAGTCAGGTATCTCTCAACGGCTGTCCATTCACGAGGAGTTTCCAATGCCGATTTATGTCAAGTATGCGGCGATCGACGGCGACGTCACCGCGACCGGCCACGAGAAGTGGATCGAAGTGAACAGCTTCCAGTGGGGCGTCGGCCGCGGGATTTCGAGCCCGACAGGCGCCTCGGCCGACCGCGAGTCGTCCGCCCCCTCCGTCAGCGAGATCGTCGTCACCAAGGCGACCGACATCGCGACCACCAAACTGCTGGACGCGGCGCTGCATGGCGAGGGCGAGGACGTCACGATCGACTTCTGCAAGACGGACAAGAGTGCCCTCAACGTCTACCTGTCGTACACGCTGACCAACACGATGATCAGCGGCTACTCGATGAGCAGCGGCGGCGACCGTCCCAGTGAGTCGCTCTCGTTCAACTTCACCAAGATCATGTGCACCGATGTCGGCTTGGGCGCCAAGAACGAGGACGGCCAGCCGGCCACCGTCGGCTACGACCTCGCGTTGGCCACCGTCATGTAATCCCCCGTCCGGGCCCGGCCCCCGACGGGGCCGGGCTCGGCGCTTTCGACCTTGACCCCAGGGGATTGAACGATGGGAATGCCAGCGGCCCGCGTCGGCGACATGCACGTCTGCCCGATGATCACCGGGATCGTCCCACACGTCGGCGGGCCGATCCTGCCCCCGGGGGGGCTCACCGTCCTGATCGGCGGCATGCCCGCCGCGCGGGTCGGCGACATGTCCGTCTGTGTCGGCCCTCCCGACGTCATTGCTCTGGGCAGCTTCACCGTGCTGATCAAGGGTCAGCCCGCCGCCCGCCTGGGCGACATGCACGCGCACGGCGGGGCCATCATCGTCGGCTGTCCCACGGTGCTCATTGGTTGATCCATGCCGGTTGTCGTCCCAGGCTCGACAAGGCCTCGCGCTCCCCCTCTTCTCGACCTCCTCCATAGAAGTCAAGTCTCATCCCGCCTTTCAACCGCGCCCGAGCATCATCCTCGGCCTCTCCTTCCCCCGATCGTTCCCGTCCAATTCGCGCAGGATCCGACTTGGCTTCTATTCCAGCCAGATTTTCTATTACTACAGCGCTAAGTCCGACTAATGTTATTGACGTAAGTTCGACGGGCTGAAAGACCTAAGTCATATTGGCGGATTTCGATTATAACTTAGTTTATTCTATCATAACTCGCTAGCAGAGAAATACTTGCGGCGATATCAGCGAGTCAACCTGGCGCTGTAGAACTATTCTGTCCGGGGATTACGGTGAAAGCCCGATCAGGTCGCGCGACCCGATCTGAGCCGACCCGATTGGAGGGCAACCGGCGGCATCGAGATGCTCGCGATCTGCGGCAGGAGGCGGCATGGCCGGACGCGATCGTTGGCCAAGCCGCCGTTGTTGGAATCGAAGCCCTGGAATGGAGCGTCAGCCAAGCAGAGCTGGTCGAAGACGCGATCGGAGTCGGCCTGTGGACTCCGATTTGGCCGGGCGACCCGAGGGCCGCAGGCGTGCCGGCTAACTGTAGCCCAGTTGGTCCGGCAACTCCCGGCTGATCGGCACGTCGATGAGCTGGGGCAGGTCACTGACCAGCGAATCGGCAACCGCCGCGGTGACCGCCTCGGGGTCGCCCAGACGCACGGCGGTGACGCCGAGCGACCGCGCCAGGGCGACGAAATCGATCTCGGGATCGATGAGGTCCAGGCCCACGAACCGCCCTTCTCGGGCGCGTGGCAGCCCCATGCCGCAGGCCCCGACCTTGAGGATCTGGTACTGGGCGTTGTTGCAGATCAGAAACGTCACCGGCACCTTGTGGTGCGCCGCCGTCCACAGCCCCTGGAGGCCGTACAATGCCGCCCCGTCCCCCAGGAGAGCCAGCACGGGCCGGTCGGGCCAGGCGAGCTTGACCCCGATGGCGCAGCCGAGGCCCCAGCCCAGCGCCCAGCCCCGGTGGCCGAAGTAGCCGGTCGGGTTGCGCAAGGCTCCCAGCCGCTCGAGGTAGGTGTTGGTCGTGGTCACCGCCTCCTCGATGATGGCCACGTCCATCGGCAGGAGGCGAGCGAGGGCCGCCATCAACGTGAGGGGCGTCATCGGGCGGACCTCGCGCTCACGGTCCGCCCTGTCAAGCAGGGCGACTCGCGACTGCCGGTGGGCCTCCGCGTGCGCCTGGCCACGACGCCTCGCCGTTTCGGCCTGCGCGGACGTCAGGCGCTCCGCCAGCAGCGCGTCGAGCTCCGCCAGCCCGGCCTTGGGGTCACCGATCAGGCCGACCTCCACCGGGTAGTTCTTGCCCAGCTGCCAGGGGTCGGGGTCCAGGTGGACCAGCCGGACATGCTCGGGGAGGGCGCGGGCCGGCTCGTGGTAGACGTACTGGCGGAGCAGGTCCATGCCGGCGACTAGCAGCACGTCGAAGTCGGCCAGCCGCTGGCGGACCTCGGTTGACCACAGGGGCAGCCCCGGTGCGTGCAGCGGGTGATCGGGGCGGAATGCCAGTCGGCCGTGCGTCGTGCCGGACTCGGAGAGGACCGGCGCGCCGAGCCGTTCGGCCAGCTGGACCAGTTCCTCGACCGCGTCCGCCTCGACGACCCGGCTGCCGGCCAGGATGGCGGGGTCCCGGGCCGTGGCCAGGACGTCGGCAGCCCGCTGCAAGGCCTCGACCGGGGGGCGGATGTGACAATCGAGCGGTCGGGCGGGCGTCAGATCCAGCCCGGAGGCGACCTCGGCCTGGACATCGATCGGGATCGACAGGAAGACCGGCCCGGTGGGGGGCGTCAGGGCGGCCTGCACGGCGCGGCGGACCGCGGCGGGCAGATCCTCGATCCGCTCGATCTCCGCTGCCCACTTGGTCCAGGGCCGGGCCACACGGACCAGGTCGGCTGCGAGGATCGGCTCCTCGAACTTCAGCCGGCGGTCCTGCTGGCCGGCGGTCACCAGCAGGGGCGTGCCGGCGCGGTGGGCGTTGTAGAGGATGCCCAGACCGTGGCCCAGGCCGCAGGCGGTGTGCAGGTTGACCACGCCCAGGCGGCGCGAGGCCTGGGCGTAGCCGTCGGCCATCGCCATCACCGGCACCTCCTGCAGCCCCAGGATATACCGGATGCGCGGCTGGTCGACCAGCGCGTCCATCAGCGGCAGCTCGGTGGTGCCGGGGTTACCGAAGAGATAGCGGACCCCAGCATCGGCGAGCATCTGGAGCAGGGCGTCCGCGCCTCGGATCGGCATGGTCGGCGTCGTCTCCCGGGCGATTGGTCTCCGGCCTCTTCCTTTCACGATCGAGACCCGATCCCCCGAGTGTACGCGAGGCACGGGCCGAGGCAAGGCTCACAGGAACGAACTCGTGGTGAGGCACGGATTGAGGAGGAATAAAGGAGCCGATGACTTCATCGATTTCTGCCGCAGCGAGGGGCGGTTCGCCAAGCATTTCGACAAGGAAGGGAACCCCTCGGAGGTGTTGCTGACAGCCCGGCAGGATCGCCTCGAAAACTGGCGGCTCCTGCAGGAGTTGGCCGGCCTCGTCTAATTCACAAGCCCGGTGATGGTGTCTGATTCGTAGGAAAGGAGGACAACCACATCGTCGAATTCCAGACCATCAGATGATCCGAGTCCACGTGAGCCAAGAGGAGGCCCAGCGGCTGGAGGACGCGTTCCGCCGGGCGTCGAACCAACGCCCGGTCATTGTGCCCGTGCGCGGGCGATGCGCTCTTGCCACGCGAGCAGCCCCGCTGCATTGAGGCGCATATCCATCGAGAGCCAGGTCTCGCGGACCTCGGGATCGATGCGGGTGTCGTGGGCCGCGAGTCGTCCAACGAGGTGGTCGTGCATCGCGCGGCGCATCTGCTCCTCGGCATCGGGCCCCTCGGCATAGGTCTCGGCGATCTCGACGAAGCGGTCAAGGTCGCGGTGCAGGTCATCGGCGAGCCGCTCGATCCCTGTCACCCGGCTGAAGTGGGCAAGATAGACAGCCCGCGGCGCGAGGGCGAGGAGGCGCTCGATCGAAGCGTGCGACTGCTGGGGATCGAACTGCGTCGGCGACGACGTCGGGAAAATGAAGGCCTCGCCCTCCGGGTTGTCGAAGACGCGGTAGGAGATGCCGAAGACGTCGCCGGAGAAAACGGCGTCGGCCGTCTCATCGGAGATCGCGACGTGGTGCAGCGCGTGCCCGGGCGTCTCCAGGAAGCGCAACCGCGAGCGCCCCAGCGGCAACGCCTCGTCGTCGGCCACTGCGCGGAGCCGCGATTCCGGGATCGGGACTAGGCAGCCGAAGAGAGTGTCATAGGCCCAATCGCCATAAATGGCGCGGGCGCCGGCCTCCAGCTTGGTGGGGTCGGCCATGTACGGCGCCCCGCGCGGATGCAGCACGGCGATCGCGTTGGGCAGGGCCCGCATCAGCTCTCCGGCGCCGCCGGCATGATCGAGATGGACGTGGGTCAGGAGGACGTAGTCGACCGCCTCGCGGGCGACACCCAGCGCATCGAGGGCAGCGAGCAGGCCGGGCACGGAGCCGTTTGTCCCGGTGTCCACGAAGGCGGCGCGACCGTCGCGCACGATGAGATGGCTGGCGGCCAGCCCGGGCCGGACGTAACCGGTGTCGATCGCGTGGATCCCGTGGGTGAAGGATCGGATCTCGGGCGTTTGCATTGGAGTGGGTTTTCGCGAACCAGGGTCACGATGAGGTGTTCAAGGCCCTCCCGCGGTCGTTCCGGGTGACCTTGTTCCACGCACTGGCAACCGCGGCATGAGAGCCCTCGAAGGGCAGAAGCCGAGCTTGGCGTCCAGAACGAGGATCGCCTCGTAAGTGGCTCTTTCTGTCAAGTCCCCTTCAGGACTGTCTCAAGACTGTCGGGGTCGGCGAGGAGTGTCGTTTTCAGCCAAGTCGACCGGAGCACGTAACCTGGAGGGTGTGGCACCAAAGTGACCCGGAGGTGATAACACTTGGCCGGCTCACTGAATCCGGTCGGGGTGTGCCGCTCAGGCCAGTCCCAGCTTGGCGGCGAGGCCGATGCGCTGCAGCTTCCCCGTCGCGCCTTTCGGGATTTCGGGGAGGAACAGCACCTTGCGCGGGACTTTGAAGTCCGCCAGGCGCCGGGCCGCGAATTCGCGCACCTCCTTTTCCGTCAGCTTGGCCCCCTCGCGCAGCACCACCGCGGCGGCCACATCCTCTCCCAGCTTGACGTGCGGGACCGCGAACGTGACCACCTGCTGGATCGCCGGGTGGTCCATCAGGACCTCGTCCACCTCGCGCGGGGAGATCTTCTCGCCGCCTCGGTTGATGATCTCCTTCAGCCGCCCAGTGATGCTGATGTAGCCCTCGGCGCTCATCATACCCTGGTCGCCAGTGCGGAACCAGCCATCGGTGAAGGCTTCCGCGTTGGCCTCGGGGTTGTTCTCATAACCTTGCGTGACATTCTCGCCGCGGATGACGATCTCGCCCATTTGACCGGGGGGCAGCAGTTTGCCCCGTTCGCCCATGATGGCTACCTCGGGTCCGGCGGCGACTCCCACCGTGCCCGGAAGGCGCTTGCCGGGGGGAAGGGGATTGCTGGTCATCTGGTGCGAAGCCTCGGTCATGCCGTAGGACTCGACGAGCGGCGCGTTGAAGGTCGCCTCCAGCTCCTCGATGACCTGGGGCGGCATCGAGGACGAAGAGGAGCGGACGAAGCGCAGCGGGTTGGCGGCGATGACCTCACGGTTGTGGGCGGCCCGGGCGAGGATGGCCTGGTGCATGGTCGGCACCGCCGTGTACCAGGTGGGCCTGGCTGCGCTCATCCAGGCGAAGAACTTGAGCGCATTGAAGCCGGGTGTGCAGAAGATGCGGCTGCCGGCGGAGAGCGGGGCCAGCAGGCTGGCCATCAGCCCGTGGATGTGGAATAGCGGCATGATCACGAGCCCGCAATCCCCCGGCGCGAGCTTCAGCGTGGCGCGGATGTTCCGGGCCGAGGCGGCGATGTTGCGCTGGGACAGGGGGACGAGCTTCGGCCGCGAGGTGGTGCCCGAGGTATGCAGGATCAGCGCGATGTCCTCTGCCTGTGCGAACCCGCCCGGGGCGCTCGCGCCGGGGTCCTTCGGCGCGGAGGCCAGCTCGAACGCCCCGGCCCCGAGCCCGGGCGTCGGCTTCAGCTCCAGCACCCTGATGCCCAGCCTGGCCGCTACGGAGAGCGCAGGGGATTGGCTGCCTTGCTCAATGATCAGGGCTTTCGCGTGTAGGTCGGACAGATAGAACTCGAACTCCTCGGCGCGGTAGGCCGGGTTGAGCGGAGCGGCCGTGGCCCCCGCGGCGGTGGCGACGAAGGCCACCGCCATCTCCGGCCCGTTCGGCAGCACGATGGCGACCCGGTCGTTGCGGCCCACGCCGAATCCGTTCAACACATCGACGGTGCGCGCCACTTGGCTGCGAAGGCCCGCATAAGTCAGCGGTCGGGCATCGGGAGCGGCGATGGCCACCGATGATTCGCCGCCTGCGGCGAGCAGTTCAGAGATCGTGTAATAACTGGGCATGGATTTCCTCGGGGGATGGGCGTCGGGCTCTCCTGCGCTTCGGCCGGGGCGTACAATCAAGGAGTTGCTGTCGGCCGACGGGATAGCTTAGAGTAACACCAGTTTACCGCATTGCACCGACCGGGCGAAGAAGTGTCCGCGACCGGACCGGGGGGTACGGACGGCATCCCCTGAGCCGTCGATCAACTTGTCCGCCCTGGCACCGGGCGAAGCGAGCGGGCAGCACATCGCGACGAAGTTGAGGATGTCGATGCCAGGGCGTGCGCCCGCCGGTCGAGCCCTGTGCCCGAACGACAAGCGGCGGCCCGCCACGCCGACTACAGGAGACGCTAGCCCAGTCGCTCGATCCGCAGTCGGCCTTTCTCGCCCTGCAAGGTCCTGGCCAGCAGACTCGCGCACGCGTAGACCGCGTCGATGTGGGGAGTGGGTGTCCGTGTGATCTTGCCCAACTCCACCACCGCGCCGACCAGCGCATCGAGCTCAAGAGCGCGGCCATGCTCCACATCCTGCAGCATGGAGGTTTTGTGTTTGCCTACGGCCTCCGCGCCGGCAATCCGCCTCTCCAGCGGGACGCGGAAGTGGACGCCGAGCATCTCGCCGATGGTTTGTGCCTCCGCCATCATCCTGGCTGCCAGCTCTCGGCTCGGCAGGAACTGGCAGATGTCCACCAAGGTGGCGTGGGTGAGCGCACTGATGGGGTTGAAGCTCAAATTGCCCCAGAGCTTGAGCCAGATCTCGGACCGGATGTCGGTGACCACCGGCGACTTGAATCCCGCCTTGCGGAGCAGTTCGGACACCATCTTTACCCGGGGCGTCTCCGCTCCGTCCAGCTCGCCCACCGAAAAGCGATTGCCTTCGATGTGGCGGATCACGCCCGGAGCGATGATCTCGGAGGCCGGGTAGACCACGCAGCCGATCACCCGGTCGATCTCGATGTTGGCGGCGATCACGCCGCCGGGATCGACCGCCTCGATGCGCATGCCTTCGTACGGCCCGGGGTGCTTTTGGAAATACCACCAGGGGATGCCGTTCTGCATGGTCACCACGATCGTGTCCGGGCCGAACAGGCTGCACACGTCCTTGGCCACAGCTGCCACCTGATGGGCCTTCATGCCGAGGATGACGAGATCCTGGACCCCGGCCTCGGCGATGCGGTCGGTGGCCTTGACTGGTTGGGCAAGGCACTCGTCGCCGCCTTCCATGATGAGCCTTATGCCATTCTTCTTGACGGCTTCCAGGTTTACGCCCCGGCTGATGAACGTCACGTCCTCCCCGGCCAGGGCGAGCTTGACTCCAAGCATGCCGCCGATCGCGCCGGCCCCGACGATGCAGATTTTCATGACCTGGTCCCAGATGTCGGGCGGATTCGTACCGCGATTCTCCTGCGTTTCGGGAGGGCTGGCTTGACGAGTCGTTCGATCAACGCTCCGAGCAACGCCTTGCCATGCCTCCAGACACCGTGAACGAACTCGAAGAGGCCCAAGTCGAGCGGCAACTTCTCCCGCGAGATCCCCCAACGGGGTCGTAAACACGACCGCAGCGATGATCAGAACCCCTCCAGGGTGTTATAATCGTCTCCAATGATTCGTTCAATCGGCCCAGGAAGCGAGGAGCGATCGGGGCAACCGATTGTGAAAGGACGAACGACGGATGGCAAATGAGTCTTGAGACCCGTTGTTTGTCATTCGGCATGGGCCATTTGCCATGCGGGACTCAATAATATTCGGAGGGCAAGCGAATAGGGGCGCATGCGCCGACGTCTCTCAATGCGTGAGGCTGTCGCGCCCGTCGGCCACCACTTCCGGCAAGAAAAAATAGTCAACCCGTCTCCCGGCGCGGTACGCTTCGGTACGAGCGAGGGATTCCCGGAACCGCTTGCGTCCGGAACTCTCTGCGAAAACCGATCTGATTCGATTCGATCACCCGAACTGAACTTGCGAGGCTTCTCCCATGTGCCCCTCTCCCCGTCTCCAGGGTCTGTCCCTCCTCGTGGTGGGAGGTCTGCTCCTCCTGGCCCCTGCCTCCCAGGCCCGCGCCGACGAACCGGCCCTCACGCCCCAGGTTCAAAACAGCAAAGAGGATGAGGTCCCAACTTACAACCTGCTCGACGCCCTGCGCGACGGGATTGTCTCGGTCAACGCCGAGGGGATCGGCGATGGCCGCATGACCCTCTCCGTCACCAACAAGACCAAGCGCCAGCTTCGCGTCGTCCTCCCCCCCGGTCTGATCGCCTCCGGAACCACTGGCCAATTCGGCGGCATGGGTGGCATGGGCGGCTTTGGTGGCATGGGTGGATTGGGCATGGGCAGTATGGGCGGCATGGGTGGCCTGGGGATGGGCGGCATGGGCCTCGGTGGGATGGGGATGGGCGGCACGGGTATGGGTGGCCTGGGCGGCATGGGCACGGGCGGCTTCGGTGGCCTGGGTGGCACAGGCATGGGTGGGATGGGGATGATGGGTGGCGGAACCATGCCGGCTTCGATGGGCATGATGATGCTCGGCCAGCTCATCATGAGTCTGATCGGCGACCGCGATAGCTGGGATCAGCGATCGCTGATGATGGGCCTGGGTGGCATGGGCCTGAGCGGCATGGGTATGAGTGGCCTGGGCGGCCTGGGCGGCATGGGCGGCGGCTTCCGCTCGGTCCCGCCCACGAGCCTGCCGTTCGCCAACCTGAAGTCGGGCCAGACCCGTAACCTGCCGACCCGGTTGGTCAGCCTTTCGGAGCCCGACCCCGAGCAACCCGTGGCCCTTCCCGCCAAGGGAGAGAAGCTCAAGATCGGCGACATCTCGCAGGTGACCAAGGATGAGAGGGTCCAGAAGGCGTGGAAGCGGCTGGCCGAGGACAAGGCGCCGCTGACGGTCGCGCAGGTCGTCCTGTGGCGGGTGAAGGACGGGCTTGGCTGGGACGAGATCGGCCGGATGGCGAAGGATTTCGTGAACACCTACGAGCTGACCCTGGCCCGGCACTTCATCGAGCAGCTCGACAACCTGCCGGCGGGCGACACCGGGGCACTCCTCTTCGAGGTGAGCGCGGCCGACGAGGCGAACCGGGCCGTCGCCGAGGCGCTG